>JALZAH010000035.1 GCA_030948425.1 Actinomycetota bacterium | reverse complement strand
ACCACGTTGCGGCCCTTGGGGCCGAGGGTGACCTTGACGGCGTCGGCCAGCTTGTTGACCCCCGCCTCCAGGCCCCGTCGGGCGGTTTCGTCGAACTTGAGTTGCTTGGCCACTACTTGTCCACCTTGGCCAGGACGTCGCGGCTGGTCAGGATGAGCACGTCCTCGCCGTCGACGGTGATCTCGGTCCCGCCGTACTTGGAGTAGACGACCTTGTCGCCTACCGAGATGTCGAGCTTTATGAGGTCGCCTGTGCTCTCGGCACGACGACCGGGACCCACGGCGAGGACCTCACCCTGCTGGAGCTTCTCCTTAGCAGTGTCAGGGATGACCAGACCCGAAGCCGTCTTCTCCTCGGCCTCGCTCGGGCGGACGACGATACGATCGTCGAGCGGCTGCAGACTCATGGTGTTGCGCCTCCATTGGCGTTTGGGAACGGATGCTCGGGTGATTCGTTAGCACTCTCACCGAACGAGTGCTAAGGATAGCCAGCCTTCGGTGTTACTTCAACCGGGGCGGGCACCGAGGCTCGACACCGGGGCCGCCATCGCCCAAGGGGAGACGCAGGGTTGGGTCGGCAGCGGCGTCGAGCGGAGTAGGGCCGTCGAGCCGGAGCCGGTACCAGGCGGTGGCTCCGACCATGGCCGCGTTATCGGTGCACATGGCCCGCTCCGGTACGAATGCGGCACGCCCATCGGCTTTCGCCCCCTCAACGATCCGGCTGCGCAGCAGCGAGTTGGCGGCCACGCCCCCGCCGATGCAGATGGCCCGTGCGCCGGTGGCGGCCGCCGCTGCCCTGGTCTTGGTGACCAGCACGTCGACCACCGCCTCTTGGAACGACGCGGCCACATCAGCGGTCGGCGTGTCGGGATGCTTGCCGACCCAGGTGAGCACGCTGGTCTTCAGCCCACTGAAGGAGAAGTCGAAGCCCTGGTGCTTCATGGCTCGGGGGAACGACACCGCTGATGGATCACCGTCGCGGGCAATCCGGTCGATGGCGGGTCCGCCCGGGTAGCCCAGACCCAGGAATCGGGCCACCTTGTCGAACGCCTCACCGGCGGCGTCGTCGATGGTCTGGCCGAGCAGCCGGTAGGGGCTGGCCGACAACATGCGATCCAGCGGCGTGCCGTCGTCGCCCCACGCCCCCGTCCCCATCCCCATGCCGACGAGCATGGTGTGGCCCCCGGACACGAGCAGCACCACGGCGGGCAGGACCAGGTCGGGGTCCTCGAGAAAGGCGGCGTGGAGGTGACCCTCGAGATGGTTGACCCCTACGAACGGGACGTCCCAGGCCAGGGCGTAGGCCTTGGCGGCGCTGGTCCCCACCAGCAGGGATCCGATCAGCCCCGGCCCGATGGTGGCAGCCACGGCGTCGATGTCGGCACCGGTGGCTCCGGCGCCGGCCAGGGCCTCGTCCACCACCGCCACGACGACCTCGGCGTGGGCTCGCCCGGCCACCTCGGGAACCACACCGCCGAAGCGGGCGTGAAGATCGATCTGGCTGGACACCACCGAGGAGCGCACATGGCGTCCGTCGTCGACCACGGCCGCCGCCGTCTCGTCGCAGGAGGTCTCGATGGCCAGGATCCTCACGATTCCGCCTCTGAAGGCCCGGTTTCGGGCCGGTCGGGGGCGGGTGGGTTGGCGGCGTCGATGGTGGCGCCCGGGATGGTTGCTTCGATGGCGGCGAGACGAGCACGGGCAGCCGGGCTGTCGAGATCGTAGGCCCACATGATCAAAGCGTCCTCGTTGGTCTCGGCGTAGTAGTTCTTGCGGACGCCGGCCGGCTCGAAGCCGAAGCGGCGGTACATGCTCTGGGCTCCCAGGTTGGACATGCGGACCTCGAGGGTCAGGTGCCGGGAGCCGTGCGCCCTGGTGGCACGGACCAGGTGCGCCATCAGCCGGCTCCCGATCTTGTGGCGTTGCCACACCGGATCGACGGCGATGGTGGTGACGTGCGCCTCCTCGCCGGCCAGCATGATCCCGGCGTAGCCGATGATCACCCCGTCGATGCGAGCGGCGATGTAGACCCGACTGGTTCGCAGGTTGAGCTCGCTCATGAACAGGGGCACCGACCAGGGCCGGGGATAGACCTGGGCTTCGATGCGCAGCACGGAGCGCAGGTGGCGGCGTCGCAGAGGCACCAGGTGCACGATGACGTCCGCGTCTTCGACGCGGGATGCGGCCAGGTCGTCGGTGCCGTCCATTGACCCTGACCCGGGGAGCGTCGCCGGGCTCTCCTCGGGCTCAACCATGGGCGGTGAGGGACGCCGGGTCGACGACGGGGCCGGGCCGGCTGATCCACCCGATGCGCACGTCGGGTTGGCGGAGGTAGAGCGGTTCGATACCGACCCCGGCACCAGCGGACCCGGCGGTCGCATCGGTCTCGCCGAGACGGACGGCGGCCAAGCGGGCAGCGACGGAAGCGGAGGGGTGAGCGTCCTCGGGGCCGGCGACCTCGATGTCAGCCAGCGCCTCGAAGGTCCGTCGGTACCGCAGCGCCCCGTCCCCCACCACCAGTGCGCCACCGTCGAGGGCGATGAGGGCGGCGGCGACAGCCTCGGGGCTGGCCACCGCCGCCGGGGCGACCTGGACGAGCTCGCCGGCGGCGGGCCGGAAGCTGGCCCAGAACACCTCGGAGCGTCGAGCGTCGACGATGGCGACCACGTGGCGACGTTGGTGGCGGTGAGCGCCAGCCAGGATCTCCACGCTGGTCAGCCCCACACCGGGCACCCCCAGTGCGGAGACCAAGGCTCGGGCGGTGGCCACCCCCACCCGCAGACCGGTGAACAGTCCCGGCCCGACGTCGACGGCTATGGCGTCGACGTCGGGCAGGGACGTCTGAGCCAGTCGGCACACCTCGGCGATCGCCGGGGCCACCAGGTCGCCGTGACGTCGTCCGCCGGCCACGTGGATCGAGGCCACGGGACCGCCGGAGCAGCCCAGAGCCACGCTCACCTGAGGGGTGGCGGTGTCGATGGCCAGCACCATCGGCGAGCGCTCGACGACGGAACCCGACCCCCCGGTCAAGGTCTGCCCCCCTGCCCGGGCGCGGTGCCCACTTTCGAAGCGGTGTCCACATCCGAGGCAGTGTCTCCCGCAGGGACAGCATCCACACCCGCGGCGGAGACCACGTCGGCCGCCACCGCCTCCCACCGCTCGGCCCAGGTGACGCCCGACGCACACAGCTCCAGATCCCGTCGGTCGTCGTTGCCGGGGCGGGTGATGCGCACGTCGAGGTGGTCGGGGCCGAGCTGCCCCGCCTCGCGCTCCCCCCACTCGATCACTGCGAAGGCGTCATCGGAGACCAGCTCGTCCAGGCCCAGGTTGGCCACCTGGGCGGCGGTGTCGAGGCGGTACAGGTCGACGTGCAAAAGGTCGAGGCCGAGGGCGGTCGGGTAGGGCCGCATGAGGATGAACGTCGGGCTGGTCACCGCATCGATGACCCCGGCGGCCGCCGCCAGGCCCTGGGTGAACGCCGTCTTGCCTGCGCCCATCTCACCGACCAGACGCACCACGTCACCGGCCCGCACGTGGGGCACCAAGGCGGCGGCGACCGCCCGGGTGACGGTCACGTCCGCGCAACGCACCATGAGCGACGACCCGCCGGAGACGGCGGCGGTCACGTCGGCCCCCCGACCATGGCCCGCTTGGCCCGGACGAAGTCGGCGCGCATCTGGGCCAGCACCCCGGCCCCTCCACGCAGGGCCGCGGCCGGGTGGAAGGTAGGGACCAGGACGGCTCCTCGATCACCGAAGGGATAGACCTTCCCTCGCAGGCCCCCGATGCCGTCGGTCGTCTCCAGGAGCAACTTGGTCGAGAAGTTGCCGAGGGTGAGCACCACCCGGGGACCGATCAGGTCGATCTGGGTGTCGAGGTAGGGACGGCAGGTAGCGATCTCGTCGGGCCTGGGGTTGCGGTTGTCCGGCGGGCGGCACTTGACGACATTGGCGATGTAGACCTCACGGCGCTCGAGACCGGCCTCCTCAGCGAGGAGGCGATCGAGCAGCTGGCCGGACCGGCCGACGAACGGCCGGCCCTGGCGGTCCTCCTGCGCGCCCGGTCCCTCACCCACCACGAGCAGAGCGGCGTGAGGATCTCCCTCGCCGAAGACCACCTGTGTGCGGCCGTTTGCCAACCGGCAACGAGTACAGCCGAGGGCTGTCGCCTGCAGATCGGCCAGCACGGACATGGGCAGGGAGCCTACCGGCGAGGGCTCGCTTGCCTCCTCGGGCCAGACGCAGGGACCGTCGCACCTAGAGTCGGTCTGTGAGCACGTCCGATCAGCATCGGGGGCGGTCCGAGTGGGTCTACGACGAGGAGCTCAGGAGCCGCCTGGTCACCAACCTGGCCGGTCTGGCCCGCTCCGCCGCCCCCCTCGAGGGCCGCCGGCCAGCGGCCGTTGCCGTCGTGGTCGTCGACAGCGACCCCCTTCGCCATGGTCGCGACCCCGGCGGTATCGGGGCCGACCGGCTTCCCGAGATCCCCGGCGCCGAGGGCCTGGGCCTGACCGGAAGCGTGGCCGGCACCGCCGGAGGCCCGGCTGTCCTGCTCACCAGACGCTCTGCGGGTTTGCGCCACCATGCCGGACAGTGGGCCCTCCCCGGTGGTCGGATGGACGTCGCCGAGGAAGGGATCGACGCCGCCCGCCGGGAGCTGAGCGAGGAGCTCGGCCTGGACCTTCGGGCTGACGCTCTGCTCGGCGCCCTCGACGACTACCCGTATGAGCGGGTGGCCGACTACGAGCAGCCGGTCTTCGCCTGGCGGTAGGTGAGGAGGGTCACGACGCTCGGATGCGGATCGATCAGCCGGACCCGTCGAGTGCCAGTCGGATGGCGGCCTCCACCGCCCGGGCGCCGAGGGAGGCCACCTGGTCGACCGAGGCATCGACGACGCCGGTGGCGGCGGCCACGAACGCATCACCGTCTCCGGTCAGGTGGACCGGTTCCACCGCCCGAGCCAAGCCGTCGTGGGCGGCGGCCGCCACCCGGTGACAGTCGAGCTTGCGCAGCCGAGCGTTGGTGACGACCGTCCCGATGGTGGTGTTGATCCCTGCCCCTGTGGGATCGGTCGTCGGTCCGCCCGGTACGGGCGCACCCAGGGCGACGGGCCACGACGTCAACGGCACCGACCTGCCGTCGGCGGGCCTGATGTCACCGATGGCGTTGACGGCCACGAGGGCGTCTACGGCCAGATCGCCGTCATGTTCCGAGGCCCAACCCACGCCTCCGGGCCGGACGGCCGCCGATCCCCGCCACTTGTTGACGGTGGCCCCAGTCCCGGCGCCCAGGCGACCTGAGGCAGAAGGACCGTCCGACGCCGCCTGGCAGGCCAGATAGCCCTGGTGACGGCCCGGGCGAAGAGAAGGATCGCCGGTGGTGAGGTCGTAGAGGACCAGGCCGACGACGATGGGGACCGGCCCGGCGGGCGTCGGCCAGCCTCGACCCCGCTCCTCGCACCAGGCCATGACCCCGTCGCAGGCGGCCAGACCGAAGGCCGATCCACCGCTCAACACGATGGCGTCGACGGCATCGACGACCCGCTCGGGATCCAGGAGGGCCCATTCCCTCGATCCTGGAGCGCCGCCCCGGGCGTCGCCGGACGCCACCGTTCCCGGGGGCAACAGGACCACGCTGCAGCCCGTGAGACCGACGACATCGCTCCAGTGACCGACCAGGACACCGTCGATGCCGGCCGAAGCCATCATCGCTTGACTCGCCGGGCCAGGTGGTCCAGGGCCGCGATCAGCTCCCGGGGCCTTTCGAGCATGACCATGTGACCGCAACCTTCGAGTGCGATGAGGTCAGCACCGGCGATGATGTCGGTCATGGCCCGGGCATGGCGAAGGGGGGTCATGAGGTCGTGGGTACCCACCATGACGGTGGTGGGCAGAGCGAGGTGCTCGAGGATGGCGGACTCGTCGAAGCGGATGATCTCGCTGAGCAGCTCGGCGGCGACCTTGGCAGGCACGGCGGCCGTGACGTCGCGGGTCAACGCCACCTGACTGGTCGACGGTTCATCGCCGAAGGTCACCCGGGCCAGGAGAAATGACAGATCCCCCCTGCCCAGGCTCGGCCCCGGTAGCCGCGACGTCGCCCACGCCATCCGAGCCAGCAGCGGGCCGAGGGCAGCCACAGCTCTCCGGGCTCCGGGGATGGCACTTCCGATCACCGGATTGGCTGACGTGGCCAGCAGGGCCAGAGCGCCGACGCGGCCGTGGCCGGCGGCCGCCTCGGGGTCGCCAGCCAGGTGGCGCAGGGCGACCATCCCCCCCATCGAGTGTCCGACCAGGACTGCTTGGCGCAGATCCAGGGCGTCGAGGACCTCGGCCAGATCGGCGGCCAAGCGGTCCAGAGTCAAGCCTTCCCGGCCGACCGACGAGGCTCCGTGACCCCGCTGGTCATAGGCAACGACCCGGTACCCGGCGGCAGCCAGCGCCGGCAGCTGGAAGTGCCAGATGGACGCAGCCAGGGTGATGCCGTGGATGAGGACGATGGGGGGGCCGGCCCCCTGTTCGAGGACCCGCAACCGGCCTCCGTCGGACAGGGTCAGGACCTGGGCGATCGCCTCGGGGCGCAACGTGGTGTCGACCCCGGCCGACGGGTCGGGGCGTTGGCGCTGGGCGCGGATCAGTGCCCGTTCGGCGACCAGCCCACCGACTACACCGGCACCGGCCAGCGCCAGGCCGACAAGACTCTTGCGGGGCGCCACCTCAGACCCCCACCTCAGCGGCCCAGGTAGGTCCGGGGCACGCGCTGGCTGATGCCGCAGACAACCTCATAGGAGATGGTCCCAGTGAGGGTGGCCCACTCCCACGCCCCGATGTGCTCTGCGCCCTGGGAACCGAGGAGCACCACATCGTCACCGACCTCGACGGCGGGGCCGGGCCCCGCATCGGGGCCCCGGCCCAACCGCGGATCAGGTCCGCAGTCCACCAGGACCTGATCCATGGTGACGGTCCCGGCCAGGCGTCGACGCCGGCCGCCGATCAGGACCTCTCCACCGGCGGCCGACAGGCTTCGCGGCACCCCGTCGGCGTAACCGAGGGGCACCGTGGCCACAACCGACGGTTCATCCAGGCGGTACCGCAGGCCGTAGGAGAGGCGCTCGCCGGCATCCAGGGCCTTGACGTGTGACACCCGGGCTCGCAGGCTGAGGGCCGGGGACAGGCCGGTCATCTCGGGGGCGGCCACCCCGTCGCTGCACGGAGCCAGACCGTAGAGGGCTATGCCGCAGCGAACCAGGTCCAAGCGGGTCCCGGGATGCCACAAGGCGCCGGCCGAGTTGGCGGCGTGGCGCCAGCGAGGAATGATCCCTGCGCCCCGCAGGCGCGCGGATACCGTGTCGAACACACTCATCTGGTCCGCTGTGTACGGCTCGTCGACCTCGTCGGCCACCGCGAAGTGGGTCCAGAATCCGTCGAGGTCCAGCTCCGCCCGGCCGGCCACGTCGAGGGCCAGGGCCATGGCCACGTCTGGCGCCGCCCCCACGCGGTGCATGCCCGTGTCGACCTTCACATGCACGCCCAGGGGTCGCCGTCGCCCGGAGCGGCCCACCTCGGCGACCGCGGCCTCCACGCCGGTCGTGGTGTAGAGGGTCGGAGTCAGGTCCCGACCCACCACCTCGGCCATGGCCCCGGGCGTTGGCTCGGACAGCACCAGGATGGGCCCGTCGATTCCGGCATCGCGTAGCTCCACCCCCTCCTCGACCAGGGCCACGCCGAGCCACGTCGCACCTCCCCGACGGGCGGCTTGGGCCACGGGGACGGCTCCGTGGCCGTAGCCGTCGGCCTTGACGACCGCACACAGCTCGGCGGGAGCGACGATGCCGGTCAACACCGCGGCGTTGGTGGTGATGACGTCGAGATCGATCTCCGCCCACGCCGGGCGGAGGCGCTGGCGCGACGATGGATCGGTTACGCCCACGGACGGCCCACGTCGGACAGCCAACCCGCCACCAGGTCGGGCAGATCGGAGGCGACCAGGCCCTGGGCCCACCCCCGCCCGGCGGCCCGGCCGTGGACGTGGGCGCCGAGGGCGGCGGCCTCGAACGGCTCTACACCGCGCGCCACCAGGGCGCCGATGACCCCCGAGAGCACGTCACCGGTCCCGGCGGTGGCCAGCCGGGACGAGCCCGAGTTGGCCAGGAGCACTCGGCCGTCGGGGTGGGCGACAACGGTGGTGGAGCCCTTGAGCAGCACGATCGCCCCGCACCTCGACGCCGCGGCGCGCACCGAGGCCACCCGGTCGGGCCCGGGCGGTTCGCCGGTCAGACGGGCGAACTCCCCGACGTGGGGCGTCAGCACCAGGGGTCGTCCCCCGCTAGAGCTTCGGCGGGAGGTCACGGCGGCAACGGCGGCGATCGAACCGAGGGCGTTGAGGCCGTCAGCGTCCGCCACGGCAGGAATCGGCGCAGCGCTCAACAGCCGGCCGACGGGGGTGTCAGGACCGCTGCTCCCGTCCGCACTCCGACCGCCCGCACCCAGGCCCGGCCCGACGACCAGGCACGAGAAGCGCTCGAGGCCATCAAGGACGGCGTGGGGCCAGTCCTCGACGGGAAGACCCACGTTGACCACCTCGCCGGGGGGCAGACCAGCGGCCCCTGCCTCCACACCGGGGATGCCCAGGCGGACGTAGCCGGCACCGGCTCGCAACGCTGCGGTGGACACCAGCCACGGGGCGCCGTTCATGCCCGGCGAGCCGGCCACGACGTGGACGGCGCTCTGCCACTTGTGGGCGTCGTTGCCGCGGGCCGGGATCCGGGCCACATCGGCATCGGTGATCATCCAGGCCCGGGCCACGTCGTCGACCCCGCCGCCCAGACCGATGTCGGCGACGTCGAGCTCTCCGACGGCGTCGGGACCGACCCCGAGCACCAGGCCGGGCTTGAGGGCGGCGAAGGTCACGGTGCGGGCGGCCCTGACGAATCCGCCGTCGTCGCCGCCCACCACCTCCCCGGTGAGCCCGGATACACCCGAGGGGAGGTCGACGGCGAGCACCGGAGCGGACCCGAGGTCGGCGACCGGGACGGGGGGCCGATAGGGCCGGGACAATCCGGTGCCGAACGCAGCGTCGATGACCAGGTCGGCGGGGGGCAGGGTGGCACCCACGACCCGCGAGGCGTCGACCACGGTGACCGCCGCCCCCCGGGCGACCAGGCGTCGGGCGGCGTCACGGCCATCGGCCCCGTTGTTGCCGGGACCGGCGACCACCACCACCCGGGCTCCGTAGACCAGTCGGCGCGGCGACGCCCGGATCATGGCCACCACGTTGCGGACCACGGCGGCGCCGGCCCGGGCCACCAGGACATCGCCGGGTTCAGGAGCGGATCGGTCGACACCGGCCATCTCATCGGGAGTGACGACGGGAATCAACGGGGTGGGTCCAAAGTGATGGTCGGCCCGGACGCCTCTGGGGTGTGAACCTGTGGTGCGAACATCGTCATGACGGCTGGGTCCGCCACCGTTCGGCCAGCACATAGACGGGCTCGGTCAGCAGCTCGACGATCGGGACGTGGCCCAGCACGGCGTCGTCAACGGTGGGCTCGGTCTCGGTGATGGCGTCAGCAAGCGCCGAGTAACGACCGCGGTAGCCCGACAGCACGGCCCGGGCGTCCGCGGCCGGGAGGTACTCGGCGAAGCGCACGTGCAGCAGGGTCATACCGACGACCATGTTGGCTTCCACCTCGGGCACGAGGACGACGGTCCGCCCGTCCCGACGACCCCGGGCCACGGTGACCTCGCGCTCATCGACGGCTCGGTGCTTGGTCCCCCGCAGGCGGGGGTCGCGTCGAGTCCGGGAACCGATGGTGAGCGCCACTCCTCCCTGGTCGACGACCTCGATGATGGGGATCGAGGCGGTGGGACTCTCGCGGATGCGGTAGCGGGTGTAGCCGGTGACCTCCTCAACGGCGGGGTCGAGCACACCCAGGGTCCGCAGGGCCCGGTAACCGAGATGGTCAGGGCTGGCCCCAGCCGACAGGGTGCTCTTGACCAATGGCAGACCCAGCAGCTCGTCCTCACTGCGCGAGATGCCGACCGTGACCGTCTTGGCCTGGTGCTTGATGGCGTCGATGGGACGGGTCAGCTCGTCGATCCCCACGGTCAGGGCAACGAGGAGGTCGCTGACCACGGCGGCGGGGGTTCCGACCTTGCCGGACTCAAGCTCATAGGTCTCGATCGGCACCAGGCCCGACGCGTAACGCAGCAATGACACCAGGGCCACGGCCGTGGACGCCTCGAGGGTGCCGTTGTAGGCGCCGGAGCGGACACCGACGAGGAAGGGTTGGGCGGCCCGGATGATCTGCGGCGCCAGAGCTTCGAACACGCCGGGTCCCTGCGTCAGCTCACTGCCGGTGACGGCCTCGATGGCCGCCCGAGCGGCGCGCAGCGGTCGGGCCTGGGCGTCGATGGCCAGGGCCGCCTCGTAGCCGAACAGGTGACCGACCATGGCCGAGAGCACGAATCCCAGGTCCGGGTCGACATCGTCGACGGGGATCACCTCGAGGGCGGCGGAGAAGCGGGCCGCCTGGCTGCGGCGGGCGATGACCACCGGGGCGGCCTTGTGGGCCCGGTAGATGGCGATCTCCTTGGCCACGTCGGCGGCGATTGGACCCGACAGCGACGCCGCGCAGACGATGATCAGGGGCTCCGACGACAGGTCGATGTGCTTCTTGTCCTCGATGACGTCGGCGGCGATCGCCTTGTAGCACAGCTCCGAGAGCTTGATCCGCAGCTCGGCGGCCGCCACTCGGTCCGGGCCGCTGCCGACCAGGGCCCAGTACCGTCGCGACGGGGCGAGCTCCTCCGCCACCCGGGACAGCTCGCCTTGCTGGTCGAGGACATGGTCCATGGCGTCGGGCATGTCCCGCAGTGCGGCGAGCACGGCACCGACGGCGACGATGTCGGGCCGGCCGGCACCTGCGGGGTGGGTGCCGACGCGAGTGGCGGGGACGGCGGCACCGAGGGCAGCGGCCAGCAGCCAGCCGGCGGCCACCTGGGCGTAGAAGGCCTTGGTGGAGGCCACGCTCATCTCCACGTCGCGCCCGTCGGAGGTGTAGAGCACGCCGTGGGATTTCGCCACCAGGTCGCTGTTGCGCCGGTTGACCACAGCCACCACATGGGCTCCGCGGTTGCGCACCAGGTCGACGGTGCGGTTCGTGTCGGTGGTGGTCCCCGACTGGCTGATGGCCACGACCACCGTGTCGGCCATGTCGTCGCGCAGACCGAAGCCGGAAAGCTCGGTGGCGGGCAGGGCCCGGACGGCCACGGTGGGCGCGCAACGGGCGAAGGCCGCCGCCGTGGCCTGCCCGGCCACCGCCGCGGTGCCCTGACCGACGATCAGCACCTGGGCGATGCGCCCGGACAACCAGGCGTCCAGCAGGGCCGGGGACAGGGTGTCGGACCCCAGGCGGGCCACCAGGATTCCGTCGTCGCCCTCCACGATCCTGCCCCGCAGGGTCTTGCGGAACGATCGGGGAGCCTCGAAGATCTCCTTGAGGAGGAAGTGGGGGAATCCCGCCCGGTCGATGTCCCTCGTCGTCACCTCGGCGGTGCGGACATCGTGGTCGTCGAGGGTGATCGGGGTCCGGTCATAGCGGGCCAGGGTGATGCCCTCCAGGGTCCCGGCCCCGGCCCGGTCGAGCACGGCGACTTGGCCGCCGGTTGCCCCACCGTCCATGCGTACGTACCGGCAGGTCTCCTCGACCAGCCCGTAGGGTTCGCTGGTCACGACGAAGGCGTCCTCGGTCAGGCCGATGCACATGCCCTGCCCGGAACCCTTCAGGGCCAGTTGCACCTGGTCGGGCGTCACCGCTGCGGAGGCGACGACGGCCACCGACCCCTCGAAGCGGCACACGGTCGAGGCGAACGCCTCACGCATGGTCATCCCCTCGGCCAGGCGGTGGGAGATCAGGGCGGGGATGACCTTGGCGTCGGTGGTCACCTCCTCGGGAAGGCGCAGAGCCTCGGACAACCGCAAGGAGGCGTGGTTGTCCACGTCCCCGTTGAGAGCGGCGGTGACATAGGGGGCGGCCGACCTGCCGATCTCTTCGGAGTTGAGGGGGTGGGCGTTGGCCTGGGAGATGATCCCTACGCTGGCCCACCGGGTGTGGCCGATCACCGTGACCGTCGCCCCGGGTTGAGCCAGGGCCAGGCTCAGGAGCGGGTCGAGCCGAATGGCCGTCCGCAGCGAGGCCACGTTGTCGCCCAGCTCACCGACCTCCGCCGCCGCCTTGTAGACCAGGCTCAGGCACCCCTCGGGGACCCGCACGGCCAGGGAGGTGAACAGTGGATCGTGAACTCGGGCGCCAAGGAGGGGCGCCACCGCCGGGCCCGTCGAATCCAGGCCATGGCCGTGCACCAGCAGGTGGATGCCTGCCGAGTCCCGTCCGCGCACCTCGAGACGATCGATCCCCGCCAGGGCGACCTGGATCGACCACAGGGCGTCGAGCGTCCCGGGGGCGGGGGGCGGTCCGCACGGGTGAGGGCCTTCGAGGTTCATTCCGGCCAGCTCGGCGATATCCCGGGCGGCGTTGACCCGGTCCCGGCCGACCGCCCACCAGCCGTCCTTCAGACGCACGAGGGCGGCGTTGAGAGCCTCCTGGGCGAGCGGACCCACGTCCACACGACCCTGGTCCAGGTCGGTCTCCAGGGCGGTGAGGACGGCCCCGGCACGCTCGGCGATGTCGACCACCGAGCGCAGCACGTCACCGTCGGCGTCGAGCAGGCAGGCCACGCCCGGCGGGCCCCGCAGGACCGAGTCGACGGCCTCAACGGCGTCGGCAGCCAACC
>JALZAH010000632.1 GCA_030948425.1 Actinomycetota bacterium | reverse complement strand
GCGATCATGCCGGTGTCGGAGACGACGATCACATCGGCGGCCAACAGATCGGCCTGGTCGACCAGCAGGGCCTCGAAATGGGCGCTGCCTACCTCCTCCTCGCCCTCCACCAGGAACTTCAGGTTGACCGGCAGGGTTCCTGTTGTCGCCAGGATGCCCCGGGCCGCCTCGATCTGGTACAGCACCTGGCCCTTGTCGTCGATGGCACCGCGTGCTCTGAGCTCGCCGTCGACGATCACCGGCTCGAACGGGGCGGCGTCCCATGCCGACTCGGGGTCCACCGGTTGGACATCGTGGTGGCCGTAGACGAGCACGGTCGGGCTGCCGGCGTCGGCGTGGCACCACTCGCCATAGACGGCCGGCGCCCCTCTGCCGCCGCCGGTTTCGAGCAGGCGGACGTGCTCCATGCCGGCGTCGCACAGACAGGAGACGACGAACTCGGCGGACCGGCGGACGTCGCCGGCCCGGGCCGGTTCGGCCGAGATCGAGGGAATGCGTAGCCAGTCGAACAGGGTGGCCACGATGCGGTCGTGCTCCTTGGCGGCGTAGCCAGCGAGTACCAGGTCGGTCACGCTCCGCACCGTAGTGCAGCATCGCGAATACGCTCGCCGGAATGCGTCGACTCCGCCGGGTCCAGGTCACGGCCGTGGCGGCGGCGCTGATCATGACCGCTGCTGCCTGTGGGCCGGCGAGCGCCTCGAGGACGTCGGGCGGCCAGGTGCATCCAGCAGCGGTGGCCACGACGATCGCGCCGACGACTTCGGGGTCGGCGATCCCCGGTCCCGTCCAGGCCCCGGAGCGCGCGGTGAGCTGGCACGTCTGCGGGCCGGGCGAGGGCCCGACGGGATACCAGTGCGCCACGGTGACGGTACCGCTCGACCCCTCCCACCCCGGCCCGGCCACCCTGCCTCTGGCCATCGACCGGCACCCGGCAGCGGGCGCCCGGGCAGGCTCACTCCTGGTCAACCCCGGCGGTCCGGGAGCGTCCGGCGTCGACGAGTTGCCCACCATCGTGGGGATGTTGAACCCCGACGTGACCAACCGCTTCGACATCGTTGGGTTCGACCCACCAGGAGTCGGTCACAGCGACCCGGTCACCTGCGAGAGCAATGCCGCCTTGGGGCAGTATCTCCACCTCGATCCTTCCCCTCCGGGTCAAGCAGGGTTGGCGGACGTTCTCGGCGCCGACCGGCAGTTCGCGGCCGGCTGCGCGGCCCGCAGCGGGGCGATCCTCGGCCAGGTGAGCACCGTCGACGCCGCCCGCGACGTGGATCTCCTCCGCCAGGCGCTCGGCGAGGCCAAGCTCACCTACCTGGGCTGCTCCTACGGCACCTTCCTCGGGGCCACCTACGCCCAGCTCTTCGGTGCCCATGTGCGGGCCATGGTCCTCGACGGGGCCATCGACCCCAGCGAGGGAGTGCTGGCCCAGCTCCGGGGTCAGGCGACCTCGTTCGACTCGCAGTTCCAGGCCCTGGCCACAGCCTGCGTCGCTGACGCGTCCTGCCCCTGGCATGGCGGTAACGCCGGCGGGTCGGGGGCAGGGGGGGCGGCCCTGGTCAGCGCGTTCCAGGCTCTGTTGACACGCGTCCGCCAGCATCCCATCCCGGTCGGCGACCGCAGCGTGGGTCCATCCGAGCTGATCTACGGGACGGCGGCCGGCCTCTACAGCACCCAGTCGTGGCCGTTGATCGACCAGGCCCTGGCCGACGCCGACAACGGAGACGCGACGCTGATCCTCGCCGCCTTCGACAGCTACGTGCAGCGCTCGGCCAGCGGGACCTACTCCAACAGCCTGGAGGCGCAGGCCGCCGTCAACTGCCTCGACGACCCCGCCCCGCCGGTGGCCGCCCTCACTGCTGCCCGGCCCGCCATCGAAGCGGCCGCACCGGTCTTCGGCCTGTCCATCCTCTACGGCGAGCTCCAGTGCTCGGTGTGGCCGGTGGCCGCCACGTCGGGTCCGCATGTGATCACCGCTCCGCAGGCGCCCACCATCGTCGTGGTGGGCAGCACCGGCGACCCGGCGACCCCTTATGCCGGCGCTCAGAAGCTGGCCGGCGACCTCCACCATGGGGTCCTGCTCACCCGCGACGGAGGTGGCCACACCGGTTACGGCGCCAGCTCATGCATCCGAACCGCCGTCGACCGCTACCTCATCTCC
>JALZAH010000602.1 GCA_030948425.1 Actinomycetota bacterium | reverse complement strand
ACGACGGTCACCCAGCGCTCGGCGACGTGGCCGGGTACGCCGAGACAGGACTGACCGTCCATCGGCCGTCGACGTGCACGAGCCCCGCCTCGGGTGGGTGCGAGGGGTCGGCCTGGACCTGCAGCGTGTAGCTGCGGTCGTGCCAGTCGTAGACCTTCATCAGGCCCTCGTCCTGGATCCCGATGGACATCAGATAGCTGCCGGCTAGGAGCGGCAGGGAATCCAGGGTGAAGTCGACGAGTCCCTCACCTGACAGCTCGAGGTTCTCGCTGTATTCCTTCGAGCTGCGACCGATCACGTAGGTCATGTCGTCGGCCCGGTAGAGGGCGATGCAGCACAGTGAGTTGGGGATCCGCTTGTGGGCCCGGTAGGCCAGGCGCACGGTGAGGCTTCTGCCCGTGGTGAAGGTGGTGGTGCCGGACCCGTTGTGGTCGAAGAACTGGACGTCGGTGATGACGGCCTCGCCCGAACCCAGGCGATGACCGGAGTGGACCGGCCCCTGCTCCTCGAGGGCACCATGGACGTCGGTGAGGTAGCTGGCAATGACATCGTTGGTCTCGCCCATGTCCTTGATGGTGCCGCCGTCGATCCATACCGCCTGGCTGCAGAGATGGCGGATGGCGTCGAGGCTGTGGGACACGAGGACGACCGTGCGGCCCTCGGCCCGGAACTCGGCGATGCGTTGATGACAACGCATCTGGAAGTTCTCGTCCCCCACCGAGAGCACCTCGTCGACGAGGAGCACCTCGGGATCGACGCAGATGGCCAGGGCGAAGGCCAGGCGGGCGTACATCCCGCTGGAGTAGTTCTTCACCGCCATGTCCAGGAACTCGGAGATCCCGGCGAACTCGATGATGTCGTCGAAGCGAGCCTCGACATCGCGCCGGGTGAGGCCCAGCAACGAGCCACCGAGGTAGACGTTCTCCCGGCCGGTGAGCTCGGGGTGGAACCCGATCCCGAGCTCGAGGAGCGACGACATGGTGCCGTGCACCGACACCGAGCCCCGATCGGGCGTGAGGATGCGTGCCATGGTCTTCAAGAGGGTGGACTTTCCCGAGCCATTGGGCCCGATGATCCCGAACGTGGTCCCGACCGGGACCTCGAGGTCGATCCCCTTCAGGGCCCAGAACTCCTCGTAGCGGTTGCGCTGGGTGAGAAGCTTCTCCTTCAGGGTGTTGGAGCGCTGGTGGTAGATGCGGTAGTTCTTCCAGACGCCCTGGCAGGCGATGGCGACCTCGGCCACCTAGACGATCTCCGAGAAGAGGCGTTGCCAGCGCTGGAACGTGTACATGCCGATGGCCAGCATGACGAGCCCGAAGAGGAGGTCGTAGCCGAGGAGGAGAAGATCGGGCGGATGATCGAGCACCACCACGTTGCGGAAGCTCACGATGAGGCCGGTCATGGGGTTGACCTTGAGCAGGCGGACCATGGCGGGCCGGCGGCTGACGAACTGCAGGGAGTAGAGAATCGGGGTGGTCCAGAACCAGAGTTGCAGCAACACGCCGACGAAATGCGACATGTCACGCAGGAAGACGGTGACGGCCGACAGGAAGAGGGCGAAGCCGAACGACACGAGCGCGGTGATGGCCACGATGACGGGCAACCACAGGATCGAGAAACCGGGCAACCCCACGAGGACCAGGGTCATCAGCATGAGCACGGTCAGCTCGAACGTGAAGGTGACCACGCTGGCCAGCACGACGCTCAGAGGAAGGATTGCTCGCGGGAAGTACACCTTGCGGAGCAGGTAGCCCGAGCCCACGACGCTTCCGGTGCCCCCGGCCAACGAGTTGCTGAAGAGGTTCCAGAGGGTCAGCCCGGAGAAGAAGTAGATGGCGAACGGCACGGCGTGACCATCGGGCCGGGCGACGTCCTGGGCGGGCGATGCTCCCAGGATGTACTTGAAGATGCCGTAGTACAAGACCACGAGGAGCAGCGGGTTGGCGAGGGACCAGAGCATGCCGAGGAACGTCCCCCGATGGCGAACCTTGAGGTCGCGCCGGACGAGGTTGGCGGTGAGCTCGCGCGCTTGGGCCAGCTCCCGCGCGTCCCTGCCCAGCTTTCGGGCCGTGGGCGGTCGGGGGGGCCGTTGCGGCGGGACCGGAGGGGGTGCGACGGTGTCCGCCACCGAAGGGGCCGCCCTCAAAACAGGGCGCTCGACCATGGCTCCGAGACTAGCAAGGCCGGGGGCCGGGTTCGGTCAGGTCAGCTCCGACAGGCGCCGGCGGACGGCCTCGGCCACCTGGTCCCACCGGTAGCGGGAGGCCACCTCGTCGGCGGCCGCCCGGCCTCGTCGGCCGGCCTCGTCGGGGTTCTCCCACACGTGTCGCATCAGGAAGCGGAGATGCTCGGCGTGGGGCTCGGCCCAGTCGAAGCCCTCGTAGTAGGGGCAGCGGGCGACGGCGGGGACCATGGCCGCCACCTCGAGGGGGTAGCCGACCCCCTCGTGCAGGAAGTCGGCCGGACCGCCCCAATCGGTGGCGATCACCGGTAGCCCGCAGGCCATGGCCTCCAGCACCGGCATCCCCCAGCCCTCACCCCGGCTGGGCAGCACGAAGCAGTCGGCCGATCGGTAGAGGGCTCCCATCTGGTAGCCGGCGA
The DNA here is from genome assembly GCA_030948425.1 of Actinomycetota bacterium. Classification (GTDB taxonomy): domain Bacteria; phylum Actinomycetota; class Acidimicrobiia; order Acidimicrobiales; family Palsa-688; genus JALZAH01. The sequence goes on along the minus strand of JALZAH010000602.1, from coordinate 54 downwards.
AGTCGGGGTTGACGAGCAGCACCACGGGCGCCGACGAGGGCAGGTCCATGCGGG
>JALZAH010000584.1 GCA_030948425.1 Actinomycetota bacterium | reverse complement strand
GGCCGTTGCACCCGATGGAATGTGGGCTGTTACACAGATAGTCACCACAGGTGTGCACGGGCCCCGAGGGAGCTAGTGAGGGAGTTAGTCGGGGAGTGGGGTTTGGTCTGCTTGGTGGGTGTTGAGTGTGGCGAAGCTTCGGGTGGGCCAGGAGGCGTATCAGTTGACTGGGGTAGCTCAGTCGCTGGATGACTATTACACCGGGGTCGGTGAGGCGCCGGGGGTGTGGGTCGGCGTCGGGGCGGAACGGCTGGGCTTGGTGGGGGAGGTCAACGGGGATGATCTTCGGGCCGTGTTGGCGGGCATGGCCCCCGCAAGCGGGGGTTTGTCGCCGAATGGTGAGGAGATCCGGCCGCACCGCCGGCGGGTGCCGGGGTTTGATTTGACGTTCAAGGCTCCGAAGTCGTTGAGCGTTCTGTATGCGGTGTCGGATGATCCGCGGGTGCAGGGGGCGATCATCGAAGCGGGTGACGCCGCAGTGCGGGCGACATTAGGTTGGTTGGAACGGGAGGCGGTCCGGGTGCGGCGGGGGACCGGCAATCAGCGGTTCCTGACCGACCTGGCGGCACGTGACCCGCAGGCGGCGGAGCGGGCGGCGATCCGGGTGTTACCGGGGCGTGGTTTGGTGGCTGCGATGTTTCGGCATCGGACGAGCCGGGCCGGTGACCCGTTGCTGCATTGGCACACCTTGGTGGCCAATTTGGTGGAGGGGCCGGATGGTCGGTGGTCGGCGTTCGTGCACCCTGAGCTGTATGGGGCGGTGCGGGCCGCAGGGGAGGTGTTCCAGACAGTGTTGCGGGCCGAGGTGACCAACCGGTTCGGGTTGCAGTGGCGCCCGGGCCGCCACGTCGGTGAGGTGGTGGGGGTGCCGCAGCGGGTCTGTGACCGGTTCTCGAAACGATCCGCAGAGATCGAAGCGTGGCTGCAAGCCACCGGCACACCGAATAGCGCGGAGGGCCGTCAGAAGGCGGTGTTGGCCACCCGGCGCAACAAACCGGAGGTGGAGGGCGAACGGTTCGACGTGGCCTGGAAGGCCGAGGCGTTGGCCGCCGGATGGGGGCCCGACGCCGCCGAAGAACTCCTAGCGGCCACCCCTCCCGGCCGGGCCGCGCCGACGATCGATGAGGTGTGGCGGCTCCCGGAGCATGGCTGGGACGAGGACGGCACCCCGTATCTGTATGACCGGGTGGTAGATCCCGATGCGTGGACCGCCACCGTGGTCCGAGCCGAGCTCACCGCGAGCGATGCGACGTTCACCAAAGCCCAGCTCACCCGGGCGGTGGCCGCTCGCCTGGGCGACGGCGCCACCGTGGCCACGGTGGAGCGGGTGGTGGCCCGGGCCGTTGCCTCCCCGGAGCTGGTCCCGTTGGTCGGCGGTACGGGACAGCGTTGGACTTCTCGGGAGCTGGTTGCGGTCGAGCAACGGTTCCTGGACGCCGTGTCGGCTGGGACTGGTTCCCGGACGCCAGTCGCCGGGACGGCCGTTGATCAGGTGGTCGCGGGGCGGCCGACGTTGGGTGCCGATCAGGTGGCGGCGGTCCGGGCGTTGACTGGTTCGGGTGATGGGTTGGGTGTGTTGGTCGGTCCGGCGGGGACCGGCAAGACGTTCACCCTCGACGCGGTCCGCACCGTCTTCGAAGCGGCCGGGGTTCGGGTGGTGGGCGCAGCGCCCTCAGCTCGGGCGGCGCTGGAACTGGAGATCGGGGCGGGTATCCCGTCGATGACGTTGCACCGCCTGATCAGCCATTGGCGGCGTGACATCGACACGCCCACTGGGGCCACGGTGCTGGTCGTGGACGAGGCCGGTATGGCTGGTGTCCGTGAGCTTGAGTGTGTGGTGTCGGCGACGGTGGCTGCGGGTGGCCGGGTGATCCTGGTCGGGGACCCGCATCAGTTGCCGGAGGTGACCGCCGGTGGAGGGCTCGCCGCCGCTATCGACAGCGACGCGACGGTGGCCGAGTTGACGGTGAACCGTCGCCAACAACAACCGTGGGAACGCGAGGCGCTCGACCATCTCCGCAATGGGCAGATCCCGGCCGCGGTCGCCGCGTACCGGGACCACGACCGAGTCATCGTCACCGACGACCGCCACGCGATGGTCAACCAGGCCGCAGAACGGTGGATCGACGCATCCCGGGAAGGCCAGGTCCCGGTGCTGTTGGCCGGGACGACCGAAATGGTCGACGCCCTCAACCAGGCTGTCCGCCACCAACTCACCGACCGAGGACTGCTGGACGGCGACGTTGTCGGCCGATGCGGGGACCGGGTCGTGCTGCGCCGCATCTCCTACCGGGAACACACCCCCGGCGGCCACGAAGTAGCGGTGCTCAACGGGCAGGCCGGCACCGTGACCGGCGGGTCCACCCGTCACCTCGACATCGCCCTGGACCACGACCATCGGGTCGTGCGCCTGACCGGGGATTACCTGCAGGCGGGTTGGGTTGATCACGGCTATGCCCTGACCACCCACCGGGCCCAGGGCGGCACCTGGGATCAGGCCATCGCCGTCGGCCTGGACGGCCTGTACCGCGAAGCCGCTTACGTGCAGCTGTCCCGTGGTGCTGAGGGGAACTGGTTGATCGTCACCGCCCCCGAACTGGCCCACGTCGACACCGAACTGGACCGTCACGACCACGGCCTCCCCCTGCCCGACGAGCAACCCGACGACCTCGACACCGACCTACAAAAGCGGCTCGGGCGGTCTCGGGCCAAACTCCTCGCGTTGGCCGTCGACCCCGACGCCGACCGGGTCCAGCAGCTCGCCGCCACCCAAACAATCGGGGCGTTGGAGGGTCGGGCCCGGTACGCCCGCACTGCGGAACGACACGCCACCGACGTCGCCGGCATGAATCCTCGACAGGTCGGGGCCCGTCTGGCCCGCGCCCAGCACACCGCCACCCACATCGCGGTCGGCCAGCACGTCAAACCGGCCGACCGGCACAACATCGGGGTCGTCACCAGCATCGACGACACTGCGGCGACTGTCACTGTCCAGTTCACCTCGAGCACCGGCCGTCAGGCCATCCGCTCCTTCGGCTGGGACCAGATCGACATCGTCACCCCCCACAATGCCGAGGCCCGACTGCTCACCCCCGACATCGAGGCTCACCTCGCCACGATCACCGAAACCAGCCGCCAGACCGTCGAGGCCTGGCACGCCTATCTGGGCGCCCACCGGGTCGGCCCGCTGGAAGCCCAGCAATGCCAACGGGCCGCCACGCTGCTGGTCGACCGGGCCGCCGGGCTGCTCACCGCCACCCAACCGGGCTGGCTCATCGACATGATCGGCACCCGACCCGAGCGGGCCACGGCTGCGCAGGTGTGGGACGAAACCGTCCGCCACATCGCCGGCTACCGCACGCGGACCGGGATCACCGACCCCCAACCCGGTCTCGGTGCAGCGCCCACCCCACCCGCCCGGCGCCAGGCGTGGGACCACACAGTAGAGACGGTGCTTGATGGCCGTGAATGGCTGGCCGGCCACGACGCCGGGCCGGCCGAGGCAGTCGTCACCGAGCGTACGGTCCCCCAACTCGAAGTCCGCAGCTTGGAACTCGACGCCCTGTTCGACACCGCCCCCGCCGATCAACGCCCCCTGATCGCCCAACTCCGGGCCGGTGACCAGCTCCCGTTCGACAACACCGCCGACATCTTGGATAAAGCCCTCACCGCCCAAGGCGACCGGCAACAATGGATCCTCACCCACTGGCCCCACATCGTCGAATACGCCGAGATCCA
>JALZAH010000531.1 GCA_030948425.1 Actinomycetota bacterium | reverse complement strand
GCCTTGGACGGAGCGGGCGAGGCCGGGGACCCCGCCGCCGGCCACCTCGACGCGCCAGGAGCAGCTGGTGACCGCTTGCTGCAGCGAATCGTCGGCGGTGTCGATGACCGCCGCCGCCTGTAGGTCGACCCCGGCGGGGAGGCAGGGGGTCAGCAACTGGGGTAAGCCGGCGACGTCGATGACCGCTCCGGCGGCCGGATCGAGGTCGACGTCGAGGTACTCGCCCAGCGATTCGTGGGCGGTGGACAGCGCCAGGCCGAAGTGCAGCTTGGGCCGGGGTGAGAACCCCAGGGAGTAGGCGACCGGTAGCCCCACCCGGCGCACCGCCCGCTCCCACATGCGAGCCACGTCGCGGTGACTGGTCCAACGGATCTTGCCGGTCTTGACGAAACGAAGGCGGACCCTGGTGACCGCCGGGACGGCGGTCACGGTGCGGCTCTGGAGCCGGCCATCGGCCGGGGGCCACTGGTGAGGGTCACGGGCACGTCACCACCGTGGGAGAGATCCTGACCCGTCCCCTGACTGCCACCGGCAGGCGGGACGGCCGAGGCGACGACGTGCTCGAGCCCGTAGCCGGTGCACGCCCCACAGTCGTAACAGGGAGTCCACCGGCAGTCCTCCGTACCGGCTGCGGCCAAGGCGTCGATCCACTCGTGCCAGAGGAAGTCCTCGTGCAAACCGGCGGAGATGGGGGCCCAGGGCAGGGTCTCCTGGCGCGTCCGATGGCGGTGGACGAACCAGTCGATCGACAACCCGTGGTTGGCCATGGCCTCGGTCCACAGGGACAGGTCGAAGTGCTCGGACCACTCTTGAAAGGTGCCGCCCCGTCGCCAGACCTCCTCGATGACCGCCCCGAGGCGCCGATCGCCCCGGCTGGCGATGCCCTCCACCACGGTGGCTTCGGGGTCGTGCCAGCGCAGCTGCACGCCCTTGTCGTGGCGGGTGGCATCGCGCAGCAGGTGGACCTTGCGGCGCAGCTGCTCAGCGGTGTCCTGACCGAACCACTGGAACGGGGTCTGCGGCTTGGGAACGAACCCTCCGACCGATGCGCTGACCGTCGGGTGGGCGGTGTACTTGCGGCCGATGGCCGCGCAGTTCTTGGCCAGTTGGGCGATGCCAAGGGTGTCCTCGTCGGTCTCGGTGGGAAGCCCGATCAGGAAGTACAACTTCACGCGACGCCACCCCTGCGAGAAGGCCGACTCCACCGCCCCGTAGAGATCCTCCTCCCGGATCAGCTTGTTGATGACCTGGCGCATGCGCCAGGTGCCACCCTCGGGCGCGAAGGTCAGCCCGGAACGTCGCACCCGGGAGATCTCGGCGGCGATGCCCACGGTGAAAGCATCGACCCGGAGGCTGGGCAGGCTGACCGACACCTGACCACGACAGGCGGGATCGTCGATGATGCCGGTCACCACGTCGCCGATGTCAGAGTAGTCGGCGCTCGACAGTGAGGTCAGGGTCACCTCGTCGTACCCGGTGCGGGCCAAACCGTCGGAGACCATCTGGCGGACCTGCCCTGCCGGCCTCTCGCGCACCGGTCGGGTGATCATCCCCGCCTGACAGAAGCGGCACCCCCGGGTGCAACCCCGAAAGATCTCCACATTGAGGCGGTCGTGGACAACCTCGGTGATCGGAACCAGCTGCGCTTTGGGATAGGGCCAGGCCGCCAGGTCGGTGATGGTACGCTTCTCGACCCGCTCGGGGACGCCGACCTCCCTGGGGGTGATCGACACCAGCCGGGGCCCGTCGTAGGCGACCTCGTAGAGGGCGGGCACGTACACGCCGGGGGTCCGGGCCAGGTCGCCCAGCAGGCGACGCCTGGCCTGTGGGGTCTGCTCGGCGCGCTTCCACGCCGCCACCGTCTCGGTGATCTCCCCGATCACCTCCTCACCGTCGCCGATGACGAAGGCATCGACGAAGTCAGCGAGGGGCTCGGGGTTGTAGGTGCAGTGACCGCCGGCCACCACGATGAGGTCGTCGAGGCCCCGCTGTGCGCTTCGGACGGGGACGCCCGCCAGATCGATGCAGTTGACCACGTTGGTGTAGACCAGCTCGGCGGACAGGTTGAACGCCAGGACGTCGAACTCCGACGCCGGAGCGTGGGTGTCGACGGAGAACAGTGGCAGACCGCAAGCTCGCATCTCCGCCTCCATGTCGACCCACGGCGCGTAGGCCCTCTCGGCCAGGCCGTCGGCGCGCTCGTTGACGATCTCGTAGAGGATCTGGAGGCCCTGGTTGGGCAGACCTATCTCATAGGCATCCGGGTAGGTCAACAGCCAGGCCGCCTGCCCGGGCTTGCGCACCGGTTGCTGGGATCCATCTTCGCAACCGATGTAGCGAGCTGGTTTGGCGACACGGGCCAACAGGGGCTCGATCTTCGGCCACAGCGTTGTCATCGTTGCGACGAGTGTACGTGATCGAGGGTGTGACAATGTCGGTCGGGGCGCCTACTCCACGCCGCCGGTGACCGTCGGCGGATCAGGCGAACCGCCTCATGCGCACGTTGAGGACCAGGCCGACGCCGGCGAAGCTGGCGATGACCGCCGAGCCGCCGTAGCTGAGGAAGGGGAGGGGGATCCCGGCGACGGGCATGATTCCCATGGTCATCCCCACGTTCTCGAAGACCTGGAACACCAGCATCGCCAAGACCCCGACGCAGATGAGGCTGCCCGTCTGATCCCGAGCCAGGCTCGCCGCTCGCCAGGTTCTCCACACCACGATGCAGAACAGCCCGAGCAGAAGCGACGAGCCGACCAGGCCGACCTGCTCTCCGACGGCGGTGAAGATGAAGTCGGTGCGCTGCTCGGGCACGTAGGCCAGGTTGGTCTGGGTCCCCTTGCCGATGCCCTTCCCGGTTATCCCGCCGTTGGAGATGGTGATCTTGGATTGGGCCAGGTTGTACTGGCTGGACTGAATCTTGGCCGAGCCCAGGGCCTGGCCGGGCTGGTCGGGACTGTTGACAAAAGCAGTCAGGCGGTCCCTCTGGTAGCTCTTGAGCACTCCCAGTTGGACCACCCCGACGATCCCGATCAGAGCGACCATCCCCAGGATGGCCATGTGTCGGCCTTTGGCCCCCCCAACCAGGAGCAGGGCCACCAGCACGGCCAGCAGCACCAGGGCGGTCCCCAGGTCGGGCTGCTTGTAGATGAGGGCGAAGGGGACGAGGACCATGACCAGCACGACGACAAAGCCCCGAGCCGGCAGACGGCCCTTGAAGACGGCCACGTAGCTGGCCAGGGCGACGATCAGGGCGATCTTGGCGAACTCGCTGGGTTCGACCTGGTACGAGCCGAATTGGAACCAGGCCTGGGCGCCTTTGGACTTGTGACCCACCGCGTAGACGCCGAGCAGAGCCAGCAGGCTGAGGGCGTAGATGGCCGGCGCCCAGTCCCGGTAGCGGCGATAGTCCACGGCGGCCACCACCAACATGATGACGAGGCCGATCACCATGAAGACGGCCTGCTTCTTGAAGTAGTACTGCGGCGAGAGACCCTGGGCCTGCAACGAGTCGCGCGTGGCCGTGTAGACCATCAGGGCGCCGAACGCGGAGATGGCGACGACCGATAGAGCCAGCAGCCAGTCGAAGTGCTGCCATACCGACGGACCGCGCTGGCGGTGGAGGTTGCCGGGGGCGGGCCCACGAGTGGTGATCACGTCTGTGCGGTCCTCACGTCTGCCCCGGGCTGGTCGCTACCGAGGTGATCGGTTCGGGGGGAAGGTTGTAGAGCTTGTCGTAGATCTGGCGGACGACGGGTCCGGCCACCGAGGCACCATAACCGGACTGTTCCATGAACGCCGTCACCTCGTAGGTCGGGTTGGTGGCGGGTGCGAAGGAGGTGAACACCGACGTCGACTGCTTGGGGGTCGCCTGGGCGGTACCAGTCTTGCCGGCGATGTCCATCTTCGACAGCGGAGAGCCGCGGAACACGCCGTAGGCCGTCCCGTTGGGATCGTTGACCACGCCGGTGAACCCGGCCACCATGGCCGCCCGCTGGTCGGGCGCCAAGGGCACCGAACCCTTGGATTGGGAGGTGAACGTGGCCACGACCTTGCCGTCCGGGGTCTCGGTATCGAGGGCCAGACGGGGAACGAACGTGGTGCCGCCGTTGGCGAAGGTCGAGTAGGCGTTGGCTAGCTGCAGAGGTGTCACCAGGTCCTCGAACTGGCCGACGGCGATCTGGGCGCTGTCGCCGGTGTACCAGCTACCGGTCTCGAACGCATGGGGTGCGGCCTTGTAGTCGGCGGCCACCGAGGCCGGGTCGGGGATCTTGCCCGGGAACTCGTTAGGGAGCTTGACGCCGAGTCGCGAACCGAAGCCGTAGGAGCGGGCCACGTTCTGGAAGGCGTCGGGCCCGAACGTCCCCCGCATGTTCCAGAAGTCCGCGCCCAACTGGTTGAAGTAGATGTCGCTCGACACGGTGATGGCCCTCTGCAGGTTGATGGTCCCGTAGGAGGCCGACTGGTCGTTCTTGAAAAGCTGGTTGCCGATCTTGATCTTGCCGTTGTCGGCATAGGTCGACGTGGGGGTGACCAGGTTCTTCTGCAGTGCCGCGGTGGCCGTGACCAGCTTGAAGGTCGACCCTGGCGCGTACTGGCCCTGGATGGTCCGGTCCAGCAACGGGTCGTTCGATGCCGGATCCCGGTACGCCGCGTACTTGGCCTGGCTGATGCCTCCGACGAAGTCCGTTGGGTCGTAGACCGGGTTGGTAGCCAGGGCCACGACGGTGCCGTCCTTGGGATCTTCGACCACGGCGCTACCGGCGGGGGATATGAAGTTTCTGTGCGTCACCCCGTCGTAGGTGCCCCGGGCTGCACTCTGCCCGGCCAGCACCGCGCTCTCTGCGGCCATCTGCACGTTGCCGTCGATGGTGAGCTTCAGGTTGGGTCCCTGACCCGCTGGGGTGGTGGAGACCACCCCGAGGACGTCGCCCTTGGCGTTGACCTGCACCGTCTCGATGCCCGGCGTGCCCCGCAGAATCGACTCGTACTCCGCCTCCACTCCTGACAGTCCCACCTGATCACCGGGTTGGTAGACGCCCTGGTTCTTCATCCTTGCGTACTCGGCGGAGCTGATCGCCCCCACGTAGCCAACGATGTTGGCGGCCGACTTCCCAGCCGGCGTATAGCTGCGGAGCGTCTCGGTGGTCGCCTTCACCCCGGGAAACAGGCTCTGGTGCTCCTGGACATAGAGGATCTGGGAAGGCGCGGCGTCGCGCAGCACCGGCACCGGGGCGAACGGGCTGTACTGGCTGTCGTTGAGGGCCACGTCGAGCTGCTTGGAGGTCATGCCCAACAGCGCCGCCAACCGGGCCTTCATGGTCGGATCCGAGGTGGCCTGCTGACGTTGCACCTCGATGACCTCGGAGGTGCGGTTGCCGACCAGGACCTGACCGTTGCGATCCAAGATGTTGCCCCGGGGCGCCTGGGTGTAGATCTTGCGCAGTCCGGTGTCGGTGGCGATCCTCTGGGAGGTGGGGGCGTTGACCACCTGCAAGAAGGCCAGGCGGGCGAACAGCGCTCCGAACAGGCAGCCGGCGACCACCACGAGGATCGTCAGGCGCACCCCGGTCGCGTCGCTCTCGCTGGGAGTGGTCACG
>JALZAH010000513.1 GCA_030948425.1 Actinomycetota bacterium | reverse complement strand
GGTGGTCAACCAGGCGACCGGGGTCCGCTACCGCGCTACGCGTCGCGGCGGGGCGACCAAGGACGGCAAGGCGATCGAGCCCAGCGGCTGTCAGGAGATGAGCCAGGCCATCGTGGCGTTCTCCGGTTACCCGTCACGCCACATGGGTTGGTCGCAGTACCGCTCCCTCGGCGCCGCCGCCCTGGATCTGTGCGCCGTGGCGTCGGGATCCCTCGACGCCTTCGTGGACTGTGCGCCGACCCCGCTCGCCCCGTGGGACTACCTGGGGGCGCTCCTTGTCTGTCGCGAGGCCGGAGCCTCGATCATCGAAGCGTCGGGGCGGGACCTGGTGGTCACCGAGTTCGGTCCCCGGCGAGCGCCACTGGCCGCCGCCACCCCCGAGCTGCTGGCCCAGGTGATGGCCGCCCGACGGTCGCTGTAACGGCTGTTTCGGGCTGGTCAGAAAATCGGTTGACGCCGATCCACGGTCATGTTGTTATAGGGGCGCTGAGGAATTGCCTCGCCGCGCCGGAGCCACCGGCCACTGAAGGGGAGAGGAGCGCTGTTGTGAACATCACCAACCACATCGCTCTCCCCGCGGTACGCACCGGCTCCCGCCGCATCGCCGCATCCCGGGTCATGCCCGCCACCACCTGGGTGCACCCGAAGCCACGATGCAGCTTTGACGTGACGACCAAGGCGACCAACCAGCGACCTCTGAGTCCACCGGAGTGGCTGTCTCCCTGAGACACCGACATCCGAACGCAGGACTCAGAGGCCGCCGGGATATCCCGGCGGCCTCTGTCTTGTCCTGAGCAGGCATCTTCACCACCGACAGCGTCAACCGACATTCCGAAACGAACGAACCACGAGAGGGGACGGCGAGATGTTCGCCACCGAAGTGATCACCGAGCTCATCGAGGCGCTCGACGTGGGGCCGAGCTGGACCGATGCCCGCTGCCGGGACGGGTCGGGTGCCACCGCAGGCCTGTTCTTCTCCGATCAGCTCTCCGACATCGCCTGGGCCAAGGCCATGTGCGCCGAGTGCAGCCACCGCTCCGACTGCCTGGCCGGCGCCCTCGAGCGGGCCGAGCCGTGGGGCGTATGGGGCGGGCAGCTCTTCGCCAACGGACGGATCCTGGCCCAGAAGCGGGCGCGAGGTCGGCCACCGAAGCACCCGCGCCCCGAGGTCAGCCTGAGCGCCTGAGCCCCCCGCCGCTGTTGCTAGCCTTCACCCCGGTCGGTCACACCACGGCCGCTGGGGCGTATAGCTCAGTCGGTTAGAGCACTGCCCTTACAAGGCAGGTGCCGGGGGTTCGAGTCCCTCTACGCCCACCGATCCGACCATCTGCGCAATCGCCCTGTCGAGGTGACCATAGGACAGGGTGGGCCTCGGGTGACCGCACCGCTATCGCACCCGGCCGGCAACCTCGGTGGGACGGTAGCGGTAGATGACCCTCCCGGCGATCAGGTCGGGGGCCACCAGCCCGAAGGTACGGCTGTCGGTGCTCGACTCCGTGTTGTCGCCACGCACGTCGACTCCGCCCGGCCCCAGACGATGAACCCGTTTGACCAGCATCCGCTGGGGAGAACGCGGGTCGGGCAGGGCGACGATGCTCCCCTCGCCCCAGCGGGCCCAGCGCCACACCACGAGGTGATTGCCCTCCTCGAATGTCGGAGCCATGCTGGCGCCGACCACCACCACCCGGAGGAACGGCCAGTCCGTCATGATGGGGAAGGGGGCCGCATGGGTAGGGTGAACACGACGCAAGACCCGTCCTTCGGCATCTGCTTACCAAGGAGCGCAACACTATGACAACGCTTTCCCGCATGCTCGGCCTGCTGGACCACATCAGCGGACCGGCCACCGTCCACGCCCACTGCGACCTGCCCTGTGGCGTCTACGACCCGGCCCAGGCCCGCATCGAGGCGGAGTCGGTGAAGGGCTGCATCGACAAGTTCAACGGGTCGGACGACGACGTGTTCAAGACCCGGGCGGTGACCATCAAAGAAGAGCGGGCCGACTTGGTCAAGCATCACCTGTGGGTGCTGTGGACCGACTACTTCAAGCCCGAGCACCTGGAGAAGCACCCGCAGCTTCACGAGCTGTTCTGGAAGGCCACCAAGGCCGCCGGTGACACCAAGAAGAGCACCGACGCTGCCGTTGCCGACGACCTGCTCAAGCAGATCGCCGAGATCGACAAGATCTTCTGGGAGACCAAGAAGT
>JALZAH010000490.1 GCA_030948425.1 Actinomycetota bacterium | reverse complement strand
GTGGTCCCCTGTTCTCGGTGTTCTTGGCGGAACGCCCGACACCTACCAGCCGGCAGGTCCCAAGCGGGGGACCGCCACCTCAGCTTCCACGATCACCGGGACAACCTCCTTGGCGCGATCGACTCTCATCAAGAAAGGTGAGTTCGGGCAGCTCCGAGGTGCCTACCCGACACGGTAAGGGCGACACGCAGCCAAGGCCGCTGTCTGAAGATCCCAATACGTGGTCCCATGCCACTGGCGAAACAGTGGTCCCAGCACCACCCTGCGAGCGACATTTTGCTGTCGTCTCGAGGGGGGACGCCGTCGCGATATCGTGATGTCATGACCTCGAAGCAGACCACCGTCCGCTTGTCCGAGGAACTCGCCCAGCAGGCCGAGACCGTGGCCTGCGTGCGCGGCACAAGCGTCAACGCCCTCATCGTGGAAGCGCTTACCGCTGAGATCGAAAGGGTGCGCACCGACAAAGACTTCACCGGTCGGGCGAAGAAGCTGCTCGAGCGCGACAAGGAACTACTCGACCGCTTGGCTCGGTGACCCGTCACATCACACTCGCCGAGTACTTCTGGCTTGCCGAGCAGGTGACCGGTGTGCCCGCTGCGGTGCTGGCCAAGGCAGCTCGAGCTGATCTCGCCGACTCTGCCCTGCATGCTCCGTCCGCCGGCTTCGGTGACGAGGGACTTTTATCCCGACCTCTACGAGCCGCGGTGCTGGCCTGGTTGGCTTGGAACCACCCGTTGCCAGACGGCAACAAGCGCGCTGCGTGGGTCAGCTTGGTCATGTTCATCGATCTCAACGGTGGCCGCACCCCGATCCTCCCGATGTCGACCAGGCAGAAGCGGCGATGCTCGCCGTCGCCTCTTCTGAGGTCGACGAGGCATGGGTCGCGAGCTGGATGCGGGAACGGCTGTCATTCGAATGACTGAGTCGACGCTGGGACCGCTCCGGGACCAACCGCGTCCGCGCCCGCGTTTATGCATGTCAGGGCAGAGCACAGCGCCTCCGTGCGTCCGGCGAGTGGTGCCAAGTGCTGAATGCCGTCAATTCGTATGGGTTCTGTGTCGACTGACCATCCGTCGTCGTATCGCCTCGAGTCGCCCTATGACGACTCACTTATGGGACGGGGCCGGCCGGACGACACCGCGCCTCATCGTCGGGGTCTCTGTCAGAGGCGTCGCAAGTTCGGCGGCTCCTTACGTTCCGTCAGCTTGAGGTAGAACCGGCCGACGAAATGATCCTCCCGTCGTTCATCAGTGATTCCCGGGTCTTCATAGACGGGTGCCTTCGTGAATCGACGTCGAGGATGCCACTCGACCGGGTCAGTGAGCGGTGCGCTCAGGTGAGCCACGGGTGGCGTCGCACCACATCGGTGTTGGTCCATTGCCGCCCGAGGCCGAGGATGTTTCCGGCACCGACGACGGCGAGACCGAGGAGAACGGCCGCGTAGATCAGGTGCTCGTCCATGAACGGGTTGTTCGCGGGCGGCAGCGAGGCACTCCACATCAGCACCAGGAGCACAGCCCCGGAGACTGCGGCGATGCGGGTGCCGATCCCCAGGAGGAGCGCGACGCCGATGGCGAGAAGGCCCAGCATGAAGCCCCAGTCGGCCGCCTGTACGCCCGACAGGCTGTGGTAGATGCCGGCGAACGGGCCGACAGCCACTTTGAGGAATCTCCTGATCGGTGAACCGCCGCCGATCCACACCTTGGCCGACGGGGTCTCGTGGCCGAACAGCTTGTCGAGAAACGACCAGAGGAACGTCCAACCGAGAAACAACCGGGTCAGACCCAAGATGTAGCGGGCTGAGTCCCTCCGCACCATCGCGTAAGCGGCCGGGTGCTCAGCGATGCGAACGGTTGACCGCTGAGCCTCAGCGACCCACTGTTCGCGGCGCCCCTCGCCGGGTGCGAGGAAAGCCCTTTCCGATCCCCAACCTGGTCAACCTACGACGGCGGGCCGAACGACGGGTCAGCGCTCCCCGGACGAACGTGCGGGCCGTGACAGGACCACCTGAGCGCTGACGAGCGTCATGAGCGGTCGTGAGATCAGTGGTTCTCTGCATGTCGGACGATGAGGACCGGGCATGGGGAGTGGTGGGCCACGTACTCCATCACCGATCTGTGGACGAGTCGCTGGAACCAGCCCTTGTCGCTTCCGCCGACGACCAGCAGGTCGACGCCGCGGTCTGCGGCGAGGCGACAGACGGCCCGGCCGGCGTCGGGTCCCTCGATCATCTCCGACGTCGCGGGCGCTCCAATCGCGTCGAGCGTAGACCGAAGCGCTGCACGTCCCTGCCGCTCATCGATCAGGTGTTCTTTGCCGGCCTCCTCATCGGTGATCAATGGCCCTTCGAAGCCGCCGGCCATGTCCATCGGGTTCTCCTTCTCGGGAATTACGGTCACCACGTCGATCTCCACGTCGGGGTGGAGGAGCGCGAGCGCTTCGTGTGCCGCTTCGATCGCCTCCCGGGTTCCGTCTGTAGCGAGCAGTGCCTTCATGTGCGGGTCCCTTCGCCTATGTGTTCAGGAGTGCGAGCACGACCAGCGCCATGACCACTGCGACGATGAGGGCGACGCGCCACAACGTCGAACCGAAGACCTGGTCGAAGCGGGCCCGGTGGCGATGTTCGAGGTTGGCTGGGGTGCCGACCTTCGGGAGGTGACCTGGATGGTCGTGCCCCTCCCGGGGCTTGCTCGTGCTGCTGCCCATCGCCTTCGTCCCTCGTCAGGTCGACGTTGTCGAGGTCGGCGCAAGGTCCTGCGGGTCTTTCGCCTCGAAGGGGGTGGCGGCGGCGCTCACGATGAGGGGTGGGGTACGAGAACGACGGGTCGGACGCACTCGTGGAGGAGTTGCACCGGGACTCGGCCCAACACATGTCCCTCGGTCAGCCCGTGGCTGCGGGTGCCGACCACGACCATCGACGATGACGCCTGGTCCGCGAGATCAGCCAGCACCTCGACGGCGTTGCCCGGCTCGACCCGCAGCTTGATCTCGATCCCGGTCCGCTCGATGACCTTCGCGACGACACCCTCGGCGTCCTGTTTACGTTGGAACTTCACCGTTCCCGACCGGGGGTGGGGGTAGGAGTCGACCATCGGGTCGGACACGAACACCGCGGTCGGTTCGGTCGACAGCAACCGGGCGAGCTGAGCCGCCCACTCGAGCGCGACCTCAGATCCGGGCGATCCGTCGACGCCGACCAGCAGATCGGTCCCGGAGCCGAGTGCGCTTCGTTCGTGCACCGCAGCAAGCGGCACCCGGGTGGAGTGGGCGAGGCGATGCGTGGTGCTGCCCAGCCCGAGCCGGGTGAACCCGCCCGATCCCCGTGCCCCGACGACCACGAGGTCCGGGGACGTGGCTTCCGCTTCGGCCCCGATCACGTCAGCTGGGCGCCCTTGTCGCAGCACCGGGTCAGCCTCGACCCCGTGGACGTTGGCGTCGGCGATCCAGCCGCGCAACCGCGCGGTCAACTCGTCGGCCTTCTCGTCGAAGAACTCCGGGGTCACTTCGGCCTGGTGGACCGAATCCACGCTCATCACGACCAGATGGGCGCCGGTCAGTCCCGCGAGGCTCCCTGCCCAACCCACGGCGTTCTGCGCGTTCGGCGAACCGTCGGTGGCGGCGAGGATCGAGCTGATCTGGGCGGTCATGAGGCGGCGCTCACAGCTGCGCCGTTCGCCGACGTTGCTCCGACGACAACCGGGGTGCGTCCGGTCACCGGTCCGGACGCCGCAGTTTCGCGAGCAAGGAACGCACCGAGCTCCTGGGTCGTGCTCATTAACGGTGCGGGGAACACGACAGTGGCGTTCTTGTCGACACCGATCTCGACGAGGCTCTGCAGGTTCCGCAGCTGCAGAGCGAGAGGGTGAGCCATCATCGTGTCCGATGCCTCACCCAGCGCCGCAGCCGGCAACGACTCACCTTCGGCGGCGATGATCTTCGCCCGTTTCTCCCACTCCGCCTCGGCCTGGCGGGCCATCGCCCGCTTCATCGACTCGGGACGCTGGATGTCCTTCAGCTCGACCAGCGTGACGACCACACCCCAGTCCTCGGTCTGCACATCGAGGATCTCGCGGATGTTCACGTTGCTGCGATCGGTCTCGGCCAGCGTCTCATCCTGGCCTGCATCACCAGGAGCTCGTCGACCAAACCGGCATCGAGCGCCAGGTGGGCAGCCCGCCAGCGCATTTGGCCCAGAACTCTCCAAGAAATTCCGGATCCGCCGGCCCTGTCTTAGAGCTGAGACGACCCTCACTGACTCAGGGTGTCGGGCGCCCGGGCTGGTCGGCCGTCGACAAAACCTCCCCCAGGTGAGCAGCGGGGGGACAAGGGTGCAGCCATGGACATGAGCAGTCGGCGCCGGCCTCATGTCGGTCGGTCGGTGAGGGTGACGTGCAGGTGGTGGGTGCTGCCGGATCGGAGCACGACGATGGGGACCGTCTGGCCCGGGGTCAGCTTCCGTAGTTCGGTGACCAGGTCCTCGGCCGAACTCACGCTCGCGCCGGCGACCGATCTGATGATGTCGCCGGGACGTATGCCCGCCTTGTCGGCAGGTCCTCCGGTGACGAGGTCGACCACCAACGCGCCGGTCTGAGAGACGCTGAGCTGTTGTGCGACCTGCGGCGTCACGTCGCTCTGCTGCAAGCCGAGGAAGGCGTGGCTGGCGTGACCGCTCTTCAGCAACTGCTCGACGTCGTCGACCACCGTGGCCGCAGGTATGGCGAAGCCGATGGAGACGGCACCGGTCTGAGGCGGAAGGTACGCCTCGTTCACGCCGATCACTGCGCCGTCAACGTTGATCAAGGCACCACCGGAGTTACCGGGCGAGATCGGTGCGTCGGTCTGCACCAGATCGACGAGCGCCGCGGAGCGCGCTGCCGAGCCGGGGATCTGGCGGTGTAGCCCAGAGATGATCCCAGCGGTGACCGACTGCGAAAAGCCGAGCGGGCTACCCATTGCCAGCGCTTCCTCGCCTACTCGCGGAAGTCGTCGCTCGAAGTGGGCGGGCGGCAAGTTCCGACGATCGACATGCAGGACTGCGATATCGATGCTGGCATCCTCAGCGGTGATGGTTGCCTTCATGCGCGTCCCGTCGGCAAACGCCACCTGCACGCTGGTCGCACCGGCGACCACGTGGTCGTCGGTGACGATCGTGCCCTTCTTGTCGTAGATCACGCCGCTGCCGAGCCCTGCCTGCGTGAGGACGGTGACGAGTGATGGCTGGACGCGGTCGATCACGTCGGGGATACGGCTGGCCGCGTCCTGTTTCGGCGTGGTGGATGTCGGCGCAACCGACGTAGGGGCCGCCGACTTGGATGACCCGCCGGAACATGCGGTCAGCACGAGCACGACGGCGAGAAGGGCGAGTGAGCGGGCGCTGGGTCTCGTTGTACGGGGAAGCATCGGAGTGTCCTCTCAGCCGCGGCGCATGCTCGGATTCGGGCGCCGGCTGACCCGACCGAGATCGAGATGTCTCGGTCGAATTCAATTGTGGCGGCCGACGATAGCGGCAGCGCGTGGTGCCCCGGAGGTCGCGGAGGGTGATGTCTTGCGCCTGCCGTTGAGGAGCAGCGGCGTGGGTGGCATGCTCGTGGACGCGTCGGAGCGGCGGGCGGCTCGTGGCGAGAACCAACCGGACGCTGAAAGGACCCGGGCCATGAACCGGTCTCGTGACACGGTCGCATGGGCGCCGCGACGCCGTGGCGTCATTCGGCGGTGTGCATTTGCTGTTCGTCCTGGCGCCGGCGATGGCAGCGTCGGTGGTCGCCGGTGTTTGGGTCTGCACGGAGCCGGCCGCGCGGCGGGCTCGGGTGAGAACGGCGTGATGGTGTACGCCGCGTGGCCGAGCGGGGCCGCGGGCCGCAAGGTGTACACGTTCGATCCCACCAGCTCGAAGAGCGTCGAGCTATCAGGGACGTCGGTCTGTGATGACCAGCCGGCCTTCTCGCCCGATGGCAAGACGATCGCCTACCGCTATGCAAACGACGTGTGGACGATGAACGCCGACGGGAGCGCGAAGAAGCGTTTGGTCCAGCTGAGTGGCGGAGCTGGATCGCCGTCGTGGTCGCCGGATGGCACGAAGCTGACCTTCGGCGGGGACGACACGGGGCAGTCCAGGTTCGATATTTGGACCGTGAAGCCGACGGTGGCGGAGCGCGTCAACTGACCACCGATCACCACGACGACCAGCCCGTGTAGTCACCGGACGGGACCACCATCGCGTTCACATCGACCCGTGACATCAACAAAGAGATCTACCGAATAGCAACCGACGGCACCGGACAGACGAATCTGACCAGGAACACCTCAGACTACGACCCGGCCTTCTCGCCCGACGGGGCACGACTCGTCTTCACGAGCACTCGCACCCACACCAGCTCTGTTGGACCGGACCTGTGGACCATGACGGTCACCGGCACCGCTACTCGTGAATTCGATCACGCGAGAGCTATTCCGACGGAGCTCACGGGAGTTACTCGCCAGATGGCACCGACACTGGCGGCGACCCGCTCTGGGAGGCGCCGGCCAGGCGGGGAGAATGTTCAGCTGACCCCCTATTCGGGCAATCCTGTGGTCAGCTACACCAACCGGCAGCAGGCACCAACCACGAAGTGACCGCCGTCACCGGCGGGAGCAGCCAACTCAGACACAGGATTCGATGTGGACATCACCGAGCTCATCCTGCAACAGCACCAAGAACAGCGACGAGCGTTCGCACTGCTCGACGATGTCCCCCCGGATGACACGACCACGCTCGCGGCCATCTGGTCACGGCTGGAGGTGTTGCTCGAGGTACATGCCCAAGCCGAGGAGCGGTTCTTCTACCCGGAGCTGTTGCAGGTCGGCGTGGGCGGCGGGGAAGCGGACAGCGCATCCAGCGAGACCCGAGACGCCATCAAGGACCACAATGAGATCCGCGATGCCATCCACGAGGTCGGCATGCAGCAGCCCGGTTCTCAAGGCTGGTGGAACGGTGTCCAGCAGACCCGCAAGGCCAACAGCGACCACATGGCCGAAGAGGAACGCGAAGACCTGGCCGACTTCCGCCGGCACTCCGACCTGCAGACG
>JALZAH010000449.1 GCA_030948425.1 Actinomycetota bacterium | reverse complement strand
GACACAGCCAGGTTGACCGGGAGGTCCTCGTTGGCCAGCCGGCGGATGCCGGGCACGACCCCCACGGTCGAGATGGTCAGGTGACGGGCGGACAGGCCGAGGTCGTCGTGGAGCCGCGTCACCGCCGCCCACAGCCGGTCATAGTTGGCGAGGGGTTCGCCCATGCCCATGAACACCACGTTGGACAGCCGCCTGGGTGCTGCCTCCCGGGCGGCAACGACGACCTGCTCGATGATCTCGCCGCTCGTCAGGTGGCGAGTGAACCCTCCTTGTCCCGTGGCGCAGAACGTGCAGCCCATGGCGCAACCGGCCTGGCTGGAGACACACACCGTCGAGCGGTTCCGGTAATGCATGAGCACCGTCTCCACCCGGGCGCCGCCGTCGAGGCCCCACAGCCACTTGACGGTCTTGGCGTCATCAGCCTCGGAACGGTGCAAC
Source organism: Actinomycetota bacterium (assembly GCA_030948425.1). Lineage (GTDB taxonomy): Bacteria > Actinomycetota > Acidimicrobiia > Acidimicrobiales > Palsa-688 > JALZAH01. The sequence goes on along the minus strand of JALZAH010000449.1, from coordinate 4,238 downwards.
TCGGTGAGCACCGGTGGCAGCTGCTGCTCGAGGCGGTCGCGCAAGGCCCGAGGCAACGAGGTCATCTGCTGAGGTCGGCGTAGCTCGGTGTGCAGGCCGCGCCATACCTGATCGACCCGGTAGCCAGGCTGATCAGCGAGGAGGTCGGCGAGTCCCGCCCGGTCGATGTCGTAGGCACCGCGCATGGTCATGGCGTCGTCGGCGTCAGGTCCGGGCCGGACGCCGCGAGGGGTCCGGGGTCGTCATGGACGGACTCGACCGAGCCGGTGTAGGCCCGATTGACTATGTCGACCTCGAAGCCGAGGTCGACATACAGCTTGACCGCCCCGGTGTTGTCGGCGTCGACGTAGAGCATGCCAACGGTGATCCCCAGTCGGGCCAGGTGGTCGAGCCCGGCGAGGACCAGGGCCCGGCCCAGACCGTGCCGGCCGGCACCAGGGTCGACAGCGATCACGTAGATCTCTCCTTCCACCGGATCCCGGTCCCGATGGACCTTGGTCCAGCAGAAGCCGGTGAGACGGCCGAACTCCTCGTGGAGAAGAAAGCCCTCGGGGTCGAACCACGGCTCTGCCTCCCGCCCGGCGATGGTGGCCAGGTCCCAGTGCCCCTGCTCGGGGTGCCAGGCGAAGGCCCGGTTGTTGACCTCCAGCCATGCTGACTCATCTTCTCCAGGACGAAACGGGCGGGTCGGCAACGCTTTGGCCGTGGCGGTGAGCTCCTGGTCGACGGGCAACGGCCGGCGGACCTGGTACAGCGCCCTGGTGGCCACCAGACCGGCGGCCGCGGCCACCCGCACGTCGGCCGGGCGCGGCCCGGCGATCCACAGCCGCAGCGCCCCGCCCCCGACGCTGGCGATGTGGCGGACAGCGCCACGGGCCAGATCCTCGCCCACCGTGGCACCCGGAGTGCGGAACCAGGGATCGACGACGTATTCGAGGGTCCATCCCGACGGTCCCCGGGACACCTGGGCGTAGCCCACGGGACGGTGGTGCTCAGGTTCGCGGGCAATCACCGCGGCGAGACCTGGGCGGCCTTGCTGGGTCAGGTCGGTGAGAGCGTCGGCGTCGAGGGACGACGTGCCATCGACCGACTCGGCCGTGGACAACATCTGGCCCAGGATCCGGGCGTCGTCGGGGTCGAGCCGGTCGCGGATCTCGATGCTGGCACGGTCGACCACCCCGCTACGGTACCGGGAGCTTCGCCCGGCCCGTCACCCCCGGCCCGTCACCCTCCTCGCCCTCCAAAACGAGTCGGCCTAGTCTGCTTCGGGTGCGACGACCGAGAACCCCCGGTGGGCGGGCCAAGGTCAGCGTCGAGCGCCTGGCCGCCGAGTACCCAGGTGACCTCCGGGATTTGTGCGAGCTCGACTTCTCCTCCCCCTGGGAGCTGCTGGTGGCCACCGTGCTGTCGGCGCAGACCACCGATGTGCGAGTCAACCTGGTGACTCCAGGATTGTTCATCCGGTACCCGACCCCGAACGACCTGGCTGGCGCCGAGGCCACCGAGCTCGAGGAGATGATCCGATCGACGGGCTTCTATCGCTCGAAGGCGCGCAACCTCTTGGGGTTGGCCCAGGTCGTCGTGGAGCGCTTCGATGGCGAGGTCCCTACCGCCATGGCCGATCTGGTCACGCTGCCGGGGGTGGGGAGGAAGACGGCCAACGTGGTCCGCAGCGTGGCGCTGAGCAAGCCCGGCCTGCCGGTCGACACCCATGTCACCCGCCTGGTCGGCCTACTCGGTCTGTCCACCGAGACCGACCCGGTGCACATCGAGACCGAGGTCGGGTCCCTGCTGCCCTTGGCCGAGTGGGGACGCTTCAGCCTGCGCCTGATCCTTCACGGGCGTCGGGTGTGCATCGCTCGGCGACCCCGCTGCGATGACTGCGTGCTGGCTGACTTCTGCCCGTCGGCTCGCCTGCCCACCAAGGCGCCGGCCCCCTCAGCCCGACGGTGAGGACGGGTAGGCGGCGAGGGCACGATCCAGCCGCCGCCCGGCAGTCGTCAAGGTCCGCTCCACTTCGAAGAGGTCTTGGCCGAGACGGTCCCGCTCGGCACCGCTGAGATCATCGGCGATCTGGATCAGGCGGGTCACCAGGTCGTTCAGCGATGTGGCCAGTGCGCTCAACTCGGCTTGATTGCTCATGGGAGTACCATTGTGGCTCCCATGGCGCCCCTCCTGACTCGTTTGGACCTGCGCGGCGCAACCGGTGACCTCCGCCACCTGCTGCCGGCGCCCGAGGTGTCTGCAGACGGGCCGACCGACGTTGTCAGGGAGATCCTCGAGAAGGTGCGTGCCGGCGGCGACGCTGCTCTGCGCGAGCTGACCGAGCGTCTCGACGGGACTCGCATCGAAGAGATCGCCGTACCCCGATCGGAGATCGACGCTTCCGTCGAGAACATCCCCGGCGAGCTTCGCCGGGCTCTGGAGGTGGCGAGGGACAACGTTGAGGCCTTCCACCAAGCGGAGCTGGTGCCCGACGTGTCCTACGAGCGTGACGGTGTCACCGTGCGCGAGATCCGTCGTGCCGTCGACCGTGCCGGTCTCTACATCCCCGGGGGGCTGGCCCCACTTGCGTCCACCGTGCTCATGACCGCAGTTCCGGCCCGGGTGGCCGGCGTCGAGGAGCTGGTGGCCACGTCCCCGCCGGGACGCAACGGCAAGGTGGCCACCGTCGTGCTTGCCGCCGCCGCCATCGCCGGCGTCGACGAGGTGTATCGGGTAGGGGGGGCCCAGGCGGTGGCCGCCATGGCCTACGGGACCGAGAGCATCGCCCCCGTCGACGTCATCGTCGGCCCCGGCAACCGCTACGTGGCGGCCGCCGAGCGTCTCGTCGCCCAGCAGGGGGCCGTGGGCGTGCCCTCGGCCTTCACTGGCCCCTCGGAGGTTGTGGTCGTCGCCGACGACACGACCGAGGCGGAGTGGGCGGCGGTCGACCTCGTGGTCCAGGCCGAGCACGGACCCGACGGCCTGGCCTGGCTGATCACCTGGTCGGAGGCGGCCGCCGACGCCATCACCGACGCCGTGGAGCGGATCACGGCGGCGGCGCCCCGCCGCCGGGAGATCACCTCCACCCTGGAGCGGGGCGGCTACGCCGTGATCGTCGACGGACCTGAGCAGGCCTTGGCCGTGTGCAACGTGGTTGCGGCCGAGCACCTCGAGCTCATGTGCGCGGACCCCGAGTCGTTGGTCCCCCTCGTGCGGGCCGCAGGGGCGGTGTTCACCGGTCCCTGGGCGCCAGCCAGCGTCGGCGACTACGTCGCCGGACCCAGCCACGTGTTGCCCACCGCCCGCTCGGCTCGCTTCGGCTCGGCTCTGGGCACCAGCGACTTCCTCAAGCGCATCCACATCGTTGCCCTCGACCGCCCGGCGTTGGACCTCGTGGCGCCCCACGTGGTCGCCCTGGCCACCGCCGAGGGGCTGAGCGCCCACGCCGACTCCGTCAACCTGCGCGCCGCTGCGCCCCGGTGATGGCGCTGCCCGCGGCGCGGCCCGAGCTCGGCCTCCGGGAGGGCTACCACTCGCCTCAGGTGGACGTCGAGGTCAGGCTGAACACCAACGAGTCCCCCTACCCACCCCCGCAGGGCTGGGTCGAAGCGCTGCGCGACGAGTTGTCGAGCATCGAGTTTCATCGCTACCCGGACCGCTCCGCTACCGAGTTGAGGGCCGCCCTGGCCCAGATGCACGGGGTACGCCCCAATCAGGTCTTCGCGGCCAACGGATCCAACGAGGTCCTCCAGAGCCTGTGCCTGGCCTATGGCGGACCGGGGCGGACGGTCGTCCTCTTTGAGCCCACATACGCTCTTCACAGCCACATCGCGCACCTCACGGGGACTGCCGTGGTCGAAGCTGGGCGGCGCCGTCCCGACTTCTCCATCGACCTCGACGTGGTGGCGGACGTGGTGGCCGGATCCCGTCCGGCGATCACCTTTTTGTGCTCGCCCAACAATCCGACAGGCATGGCCGACAACGCCGTGACCGTCCGGCAGGTCCTGGGCCAGGTGACCGACACCGGCGGACTCGTCGTCGTCGACGAGGCCTACGGTCAGTTCTCCGACTGGTCGGCCATGGCCATGGTCGACGATGAGGTGCCTCTGGTGGTCACCAGAACCTTTTCCAAGACCTGGTCCCTGGCCGGTATGCGTCTCGGCTATCTGGTCGGGCCGGCTGCGGTCGTGGCCAACCTCGAGCGCGTCACTCTGCCCTACCACCTCGATGCCGTCACCCAGGCGGCCGGCCGC
>JALZAH010000424.1 GCA_030948425.1 Actinomycetota bacterium | reverse complement strand
ACCGCCGCCTGCGCGCCGACATACGCGAACGTCAGCATCACCGGCAGCGAATCGCCAAGCTCGCGGCCGGCGATAGCCTGGCGCTTCCGCCCGAGGCGGTCGCCTATCTCGACCGGATGCGCGAGCTCGGATTCCCGCCGCTAATGATCGAGGCCGAGCGGGATGCCTGGATCCTGATAGCCGCCCAGCTCCCGGAGCACATGCGGTTCTACATGGAGGTGAAGCAGCAGCAGCTCGACGACCCGGCAACCGTCGAGCTCTACCGGGATCTCGCCGCAGCGATCCACTGGGAGGCGGACGACTTACGGGTGGCGGCCGTCGCCGACCGGCTCGTCGGCCTTCTCGAATCCGCCGATGCCGAAGGAGGGGAGACCCACGACAAAGAGATGACCGACGAGCTCGCAGAGCTCCTCGACTCGGTCTTTCTCAACTCGTTGCCAATCGCCCGTCAGCTCATGGACCTTCTCGAGGCGCGCGGCTGGCAGGGCTGGACCAAACTTGAACGGATCGGAAGTGCCCAGACTTGAGACGCCTCCGTGTGAGTCAGTTTGCTCGACAGAACGGGCGCGTCGTCACCCCACCAAAGACGTCAACCTCGGGTCAGGAAAGTGCACCAGTAAAGGATCCGCTATCGAATGCCGTGTGCCGGAAGATCTGTGGATCATTGCGTGTCCGCAGTGGGTCTTACGTTCGTTGTCATGACTTCCAGTCCGACCCAGCCCCGACCACCGACACCGCGGCGACGACGATCGTTCTCATTCCCGGCCACTGGCTCGGCGCATGGGCATGGGGATGCCGTGGCCGACGACCTGCGCGGCAGGGGCCATGACGTCATCGCGGTCACCCTCCCCGGGCTCGAACCCGAAACCCCAACCGCGGGTCGACGACCGTCGCCGACCAGGCCGCGCACCTCCGCTCGATCGTCGCCGCGGTCACCGCCCGCCGATCGTCCGTGGTACTCGTCGTTCACAGCGGCGCCGGATACCCCGTCTCCATGCTGCTCGACGAGCAACCCACCGCAGTGCGCCGCGTGATCTATGTCGACAGCGGACCGTCCAGCAACGGAGGAGGTGGCACTGCCAGCGTTCGAGCAGCTGCCCGCCAGTCTCGAGGGAGTCAGTGAAGCGGACCTCGAACGGTTCCGCGATCGGGCAGTCCCCGAGCCCGGAGCGGTCATGCGCGAACACGTGCATCTACGAAACGACGCTCATCGCGACGTCATCGACCATCATCGCCTGCTCCTAACCCCTCCGAGGTGGTGATGCAGCTGGCCCAGGAGGGGAACCCGATGATGGCCGAAGTGGCCACCCTGCGCGACCTCGAGCTGGTCGACCTCCCAACCGGGCACTGGCCCATGTGGAGCCGCCCCAGCGACCTCGCCGCAACATCGCGAACGCAGCGGCTCACTGACAAGCGCGCCCGGTCAGCGATCCTCCAGCGGGCGCGACGCAGAGGCACCGAGGCCATCGCGGCGAGGGGCCTTCCGGCTCCTAGACCTCCGGTCAACCTTACGGTTGACCGGAGGTTTCGTGGTGAGATTCGTTGGAGTCGAGGACGCTCGCTCGTCGCTGGGCCGGCTGGTGGAGCAAGTCGCCACTGGTGGCGACGTCGTGGCGCTGACCAAGCGGGGCAAGGCTCTAGCCATGCTGGTGAGCCGCGACGAGTACCAGCAAATGAAGCTCGCCGCCAGCGAGCGAGCACGAGCCGAGTTGGCCGAGGCTCTCGACTCGGCGCGCCGGAAGGTGCAGGACGCGGGCTTGGACGCCGGGGTGATCGATGAGGCGATCGCAGCTGCCCGTCAGCTGTGATCGCCGTCGTGCTCGACACCAACACGCTGGTGTCCGGGCTCGGATGGTCGGGCCCTCCCTCGGTGATTGTCGACTGGTCCTTGCTTTCGAACTGCTGCTGGTGTCCAGTCCCTCGCTGATCAGCGAATTGGCACGGGTCCTGGCCTACCCCAAGCTGACCACGGTGTTCCCTGACCCAGTCGGGGTCACGGAGCGGATACGGGTACTGGCGGACACGATAGAGCCGGCGTTCACGCTCACCGTGCTCGCCGACGAGCCGGACAATCGAGTGCTGGAGGCAGCGGTCGTGGCGCGAGTCGACGCTGTCGTCACCGGCGACGGCGGCCTGCTGACCCTGGGCACTATGACGGCATCCCGATCATGTCGGCAGCCCGATTCCTTGAGTGGAAGGAGCGTCACCAACGGTGACGGTACGGCTGGCAGCTTCGCCCGAAGGCCAACCTGTTTCACTCACCGATCCCGTTGCGGCGACCCAGGGCCTCGCTGGGAGCCGGCTGACGCCACCGCTCCCTGCGCAATGGCGTGAGTGAAGTACCGGCGCACCGGTTCATCACAACTTGACAGAGCCGAGGCATCGAACTGCATGATGCCCATGGCAGGGTGGGGCGCATCCCGAACGCCGGTACATATGCTTGGTGACCCGCCAGAGCAGAAAATCCTTTCCGACGCGTCAGGGGGTGCAGAGTTTCGGCCCGATCGCGGGCTTCTTGCTCGTACTTCCTGGGTGCAGGCACAGCTCAGTCTCCCTTGCGACATCAGAGTCGTCGGTGGACCCAGGGCGATTCAGTCTTGCTCGGACCGGAAGGGCCCCACGCGTGGGGTTGCGGCCCATGCCGCAAGCTGGCCCGGGCGCCTTCGGATTGGCGGGTGGCACCTGCAAGGGCTCAGAAGGGCTGACGGGCCCCCACAAGAATACGGGCCCAGAGGGTCACGGGTCAGATGTCGGGCCAGCGGCGGTGGCCGCCGGCGCCACGCCCCTGGCGGGTGCGATCGCCGAGGGCCCACGTGCGGCGCCACGAACCGGCATCAGAGGGTCCGGTCAGTGACGGGCTGGTCCGAGTGGCGGCCCGCTTGGTGGCGGTCCACCAGTCGGTGGTGCCCTCGTCGGCCAGGGCGGTGACCGCACGCTCCAGGCGTTCGGCCAGGCCCCGGGCATTGACGCCGTCATCGCTGCGGAGGGGCTTGCCGAACGCCACCGTGGTGGAGCCGGGACGGACCCGCTTGGCATGTCTTGGCAGGATCTGGCCGGTGCCTTCCACGTGGATGGGAACGACCGGCCGGCCGGTGCGCACCCCCAACCACGCCGCTCCCCGGGTGTGGGGCTGGCCCCAACCGTCGGGGCTTCGGCCCCCCTCGGGAAAGATGAGGAGGCTCCACCCGGCGTCGAGGAGCGCGGCCGCCTGATTGGCCGACGCCCGGCTGACCCGGTTCCGCTCGATGGGGATGGCGTTGATGGCCAGCGAGAACGCCGCCGCCTTGAGACGGGTGTCGAAGAAGTAGTCGGCTCCCGCGGCCACCACCGTGCGGTGACGCCACGGCTCGGGTATGATCGACAGCAGCAGTGGGGTGTCGAGGTGGCTGGCGTGGTTGGCGGCGAAGACGACGGGCCCGCAGAGATGGGCGATGCGGTCCGTGCCCACGACCGTCGGGTCGGCGATGGCCTTCATGATCGGGGTGGTGAGGCCCTCGGTGAGCACGAGCCGGGCGATGCGGGACGGGTAGCGTCGGGCCCAGGCCGTGTCGTAGCCCACGCCAAGCGTTTGCTCCACCGGCGGTCGAGGGACAGCGTCGGGCCAGGATGGGGCAGCCCAGGGGAAGCCCGTCCCCGGACGTCGCCATCGCCTGGTGAAGGCGTTGGCGTTCACTGCCAAGCGGCGATCGGGACGGAGGGAACCAGACAGGCCTCGACCCGGCAGGCGGGCCACTACTGCACGTCCGCGATCATGATCGGCGGGCAGTGGAGATGGGTGATCGAGGGGTGGCGGCCGACGGTGTCGGATGCCATCTCCAAGGCGTCGGTCATGGTCGACGCCGGCTTGAACCCGAGGCGGCGGACGGCGGCGCGATCGCCACCGACGATGATGACGTCGCCCAGGTGGGCCAGGGCGTGAGCTCCCCAGTACCATATGTAGAACGGGTGGACGCCGTGGTAGGCGTGGGTGGTGCGATAGAGGTGGCGGTACCACTCGTCGGTGGCGAAGCGTTCCTCGTAGGTCTTCTCGATCTCGATGGGGTCGGTCGTCTCCGAGAGCACCTCCTCGAAGAAGTCGATGTAGGAAGGGTGGTGCACCGGATGGAACGCCCACGGCGTCGGATGGCTGAGGATGGCGACCCCGCCCTCGCGGACGATGGGCTTGCCCCGGTACAGGTTGAACAGGTAGCCGAGTCCCATGCACATGACCAGGATCGGGTTCATGATGGAGTTGACGTTGTAGGGACATATGAACGGCACACCGAGGATGGCGACGTCGCTCTGTCCCTCCACCGGCACCAGCTGCTGGTGATGGACGGTCGCTGTGGTGGCGGCGTGGACCGCCTCCACCTCGCCGGCGAACACCCCGGTCATGGCGTGGGGAGCCTTGACGGAGTGGAAGATGCTCCGGGCCACCCGGGGTGGTGCGGCGCCCAGTGCCTTGGTCACCCCCAGGTAGCTGATGCGGTCCCGGGCCGACCATTCCCACTCCCGCTTCTGGAGAAAGGCCATGGGACCGGGAAAGGCGTCGTTGTTCAGCGTTGTCTCGATCTGGAAGACCTTGACGCCACTGGCGGCGATCAGTCGGCCCATCCGCCAGTTGGAGGTGTGCAGCTCGGAGCGCTCCTGGTCCATGAACGACCGGCTGTGGCGCATGGTGTGAACGTTGTGGTGGTGACGGAGGCTCCTGTAGCTGGCCAGACCGGTAGCCACGCTCTTGTGACCGCCGTCCATGGCCACCAGGTTGATGTTGACGTAGATGAGCAGGTCTGACTCCGCCGCCCGACGGTTGATCTCCACGTCCTCGCCCTGATCGGTCTGACCAAGGTGGACCAGCGCCGCGGGATCCTCGGCATCGTGTTGGAGCAGGGTGCCGTTGGGGGCGAAGGAGTCGTAGACACGGTCGCCGACGGCGTGACGCAGCTCGGCCTCGGTCATCCGCCGGTGCAGGGCCAGGGCGCAGATGAGCACCACGTCGTCGACCCCGGCGGCGGCAGCCAGGTCGAGGATTGCCTCGATGACCCGCTGGCGGTTGTCTGGGCGCTCCATGGGCGGCAGCGGTAGGGAGATGTCGTCGAAGGCAATGGTCAGGCGCATCCCGGCGTGGAGCAGGTCGGGCAGGGGGGCGCTGTCGCCCAGGGGATGGAGCAGGGCCTGAACCACGGCGTCGTCGGGATCGTCGAGGGCGGCGACCGGTTCGGGGGCGTAGATGACCCGGGAGCGTTCGGCGGGCAGACGTTCGAGACGGAAGCCCTCGCCGTGCCAGGTGAGGATCGGAGGGGTGGAGCGGTCCACCTCGAGGACGAAGCCGGGACGGGGCATGGCTACCTTCCTATCTTCTCTTCTCGCCGCGTAGGTCGAAGACCACCTTGGTCGCCCCCCGCCGACCGGCGGCAGAGGCGTGGGCGATGGCCTCGTTGTGGCGGTCCAGGCTGTAGGTGGCGCTGACCAGGCGGTCCAGTCCCGCCGAGGCGACCAGGTCGAAGGCCAGGTCGAAGCTGTGCCGACCACCGGCTCGGGGCTCGGGGCCATAGGTGTAGGCCCCCGCCAGGTTGATCTCCCGCTGCCACAAACCGGTCAGGTCGACCGAAACCTCGCCGGGCATGCCGGCCAGGATGACGGTGCCCCCAGGAGCGGTGACGGCCAGGGCGTCGGCGATGGAGGTCGCCGTGCCCACGCAGTCGTAGGTCAGCGGGGTGCCGCCCGCCAGCTGGCCATTGTCGGCCATCCACGTACCGGTGTGGCGGCGCACCGCTCGGCGCAGCTCGGCGGGCTCGACGACGGTGGTGGCACCCAGCTCGGAGGCCAGATGGCGTTGATGGGGGTGCTTGGCGACCACGATGATGCTGCTCACGTCGGGGCGGAAACGGGCCAGGGAGGCAACGGTCACCAGGCCGAGCGTCCCGGCGCCGATGACCACGGCCATCTGGCCCCCGGTCTGCTGTTCGTCGTCACCGCTGCCGGCGAGGGCGGCGTGGACCCCGCATGCGGTGGGCTCGACCATGACCGCCGCCTCATCCGACAGGCCGTCAGGCACCGGATGGATCTGACTGTGGTGGACGACGAGCGAGGTCGACCACCCGCCGCCCACATCTGCGCAGAAGCCGGTCTGCAGCCCGGGGTGGAGGTGTCCGCCCGTCAGGCGGTGACAGCGGTTCGTCCGCCCGGCTGCGCACTCGGCGCAGGGAGGGTCAAGGCCCCGGGTGGCGCAGGCCAGCACCGGCTGGACGATGACCCGGCGGCCGTCGTCGGCGTCGGG
>JALZAH010000400.1 GCA_030948425.1 Actinomycetota bacterium | reverse complement strand
GAGCTCGCCTGGGACGTGCCGTGCTCCCCCTCCGGCACCTCGACCTGAACGACCCGACCCTCGACCAGCAGAGCTTCGGGTCGTGGCTGACTGCGCACGGCCAGAGCGATGTGGCCATCACCGCCCTGTGGGACCTGATCACCGTGGCCACCGTCAACCTCCCCGCCGCCGAGGCATCGCTGGCCATGGGGGCCAAGGTGTTTCAGACGGGGCTGCTCACCGACACCGCGGCCGCCGACATTGGCTGGTCGAAGATCCCTCTCGGCGTGCTCCACGGTCAACGGGCGGCGGCCGCTCTGGACCGGGTGGGGGCGGCGGTGGCCTACGGCGAAAAGGTAATGAGGATCGAGCCGGTGGTCCCGCCTCGGGGGTCCACCGGCAGCCGGCCCCGAGGCCCCCAGGGAGGGCTTGTGGTCCGCACCGAGACCCGGACCCTCGACGCCGACTCGGTCGTGGTCGCCCTGCCCCATCACGCACTGAGCACGGTCCTGCCGCCGGGTACGGTGGCCCACCAGGACCGGCTTCACGAGCTGGGGAGCTCAGCGATCGTCGACGTGCACCTGACCTATGACCGCCAGGTCACCGACCTGGCTCTGCTGGCCGGGGTGGACACCCCGCTGCAGTGGCTGTTCGACCGTACGGCCTCGTCGGGTCTGGCCCCCGGTGCCGGCCCCGGGGAACCCCAGTACCTGGCCGTCTCTCTCTCAGCGGCCGACCACGCCATGCGCCGTCATCCCGACGACCTGGTGGCCGAGGTGGCCCGGGAGCTCCCCCGGCTGCTCCCGGGCGCAGCCGACGCTCGCCTGAGCACATCGCTGGTCACCAAGGAGCGCACGGCCACCTTCCGCGCTGCGCCGGGCAGCGCTGCGCTGCGGGCCCCGGCCCGCACCGCCATCCCCGGTCTGTGGTTGGCCGGGGCGTGGACCGACACCGGCTGGCCGGCGACGATGGAAGGAGCGTGCCTCAGCGGGCGGACCGCAGCCCGAGGTGCGCTCGCTTATGCCGGCCATGTTCATCGACTGCCTGAGGAGGTGGCATGACCCCCACCGTGGGTGTACCTGACGTCCTGGCCCGCTCCCGGGAGCTGACCGCCCCAGCCCTGATGGCCGCCGTCGACCGGTTGGCTCCCGACATCCGCAGACTGGCTTCCTACCACCTGGGGTGGGCCGACGCGTCGGGCCGGCCCACCGAGAACCAGGGCGGCAAGGGCATCCGACCGGCATTGGCCCTGCTGTCCGCAGAAGCGGCGTGGGCCGACGCCACCGTGTCCATCCCCGGAGCCGTGGCCCTGGAGCTGATCCACAACTTCTCGTTGATCCACGACGACATCATCGACGGTGACACCGAGCGCCATCACCGCCCAACGGTGTGGTCGGTGTGGGGCATCGGCCCGGCGATCATCGCCGGCGACGCCCTCGAGACTCTGGCCCACCAGGTGCTCCTCGAAGGGGCATCCCCTCACGTCTCGGCGGCGTCCGCCGCTCTGGCCGAGGCCACCGCAGCGATGATCTCCGGTCAGGCCGACGACGTCGCCTTCGAGGGCCGCCGGACGGTGACCGTCGAGGAGTGCATGGCCATGTCCGCCGCCAAGACCGGCGCCCTGCTCGGCGCCGCCACCTCCATCGGTGCCGTCCTGGCCGGGGCATCGCCGGCCACCGTGGGCGCCCTCCGCGACTTCGGAGCCCATCTGGGCCTGGCCTTCCAGGCCGTCGACGACCTGCTGGGCATCTGGGGTGATCCGGCCCGGACCGGCAAGCCGGTGGGCAACGACCTCCGACAACGCAAGAAGACCATGCCTGTGGTCTCCGCCCTGGGGGCGGGGGGCAGCGAAGCCGACGAGCTGCTGTCGCTGATCGCCGGCCCCGGTCCCGGGGAGGCGCCCGGCCCACCTCTGAGTGCGCAGCAGATCCAACGGTCCGCCTACCTGGTGGAGTCCTGCGGCGGCCGGGCATGGACGACGGCTCGGGCCAAGGCCCATCTCGACGCCGCCCTCAGCGCCCTCGAACGGGTCCGTCTCTCGCCCGCCCCCCAGCGCGAGCTGGCGGACATGGCCGTCTACGTCGTGGAGCGACAGTCATGACCGCCGTCCGTCTCGAGGACCCCATCCCCCCGACCGGGCGGCCGCGCCAGCCCGCCGACGCCCTGCGCGACGCCGTCGACCACCTCCTCACCCTGCAGTCGCCCGAGGGATGGTGGAAAGGCGAGCTCGAGACCAACGTGACCATGGACGCCGAAGACGTCCTGCTCCGTCACTTCCTGGGCATCCTCGACCCGACCACAGCCGCCAAGGCGGCCGCCTGGATCCGCTCCAACCAGCGACCCGACGGCACCTGGGGCACCTTCTTCGGTGCCCCCGGCGACCTGTCGGCCACCATCGAGGCCTACGTTGCCCTCCGGCTGGCCGGCGAGCCCGCCGATGCCCCGCACATGGCGGCCGCCACTCGGTGGGTGGTGGCCCACGGTGGCATCGGCAACGCCCGGGTGTTCACCCGGATCTGGCTGGCCATGGTCGGAGCATGGGACTGGGAGAAGCTTCCCGTTCTCCCCCCCGAGATCATGCTGCTGCCCCCGTGGGCCCCCCTCAACATCTACGACTTCGGGTGCTGGGCCCGCCAGACCATCGTCGCCTTGTCGGTGGTCATGGCCCACCGCCCGGCCCGAACGTTGCCTTTCGGCCTCGACGAGATCGCCTGCCCGCCGCCCCCGTCGGCGGCCGACGCCGGAGGGGATCGACGCCGTCGGTGGCGCCGGTTGGCCCAGGATGGCGCCTTCGAGAGCATCGACCGCCTCCTGCACCGCTACGAGCACCTCCCGTCGTGGTTCCTGCCCCGATCCGCCCTGCGCCGCATGTCCCTGCACCTGGCCGAGCAGTGGATCGTCAGCCGACAGGAGGCCGACGGGTGCTGGGGGGGCATCCAGCCTCCCCTGGTGTACTCGGTGATCGCCCTGCACCTGCAGGGTTACGCCCTCGACCACCCGGTGATGGCCGCCGCCCTGACCGGCATGAGCAGTTTCGTCCTTGACGACGAGCGAGGCCGGCGTATCGAGGCGTGCCAGTCGCCGGTGTGGGACACCGCCCTGGCTGTGGTGGCCCTCACCGACGCCGGCATCGACGACGAGCATCCCAGTCTGCGAAAGGCCGGGCAGTGGATGATCGACAACGAGATTCGGGTCAGCGGTGACTGGTCGGTCCGTCGGCCACAGCTTGTCCCCGGGGGCTGGGCGTTCGAGTTCGCCAACGTCAACTACCCCGACATCGACGACACCGCCGAGGTCATCATGGCCTTGCGTCGGGCCCTCCCCCAGGCGTCAGCCGAAGCGTGTGATCGTGGCGTGACATGGACCCTCGGCATGCAGTGCCGGGCCGGGGGATGGGGGGCCTTCGACGTGGACAACGACAGCGAGCTGTGCGCCGCGCTCCCCTTCTGCGACTTCGGGCGGGTCACCGACCCGCCATCGGCGGACGTCACCGCTCACGTGATCGAGATGCTCGCTGCCGAACCCGGTGCCCCGCGCCCCGCCATCGACCGGGCCGTCACCTGGTTGTTCGACGAGCAGGAGGACGACGGGTCATGGTTCGGTCGTTGGGGGGTCAACTACGTCTACGGCACCGGATCGGCCCTGCCCGCCCTGGTCGCCGCCGGGGTGGAGACCTCCGACCCCCGGATCCGCCGGGCCGTATCGTGGCTCGAAGGGGTCCAGCAGAGCGACGGTGGCTGGGGCGAGGACCTGCGCTCCTATCGCTACGACACGTGGCGGGGCCGGGGCGCCTCCACCCCTTCGCAGACCGGCTGGGCACTCCTGGCCCTGCTGGCCGCCGGCGAGCGTGACAGCGTAACCGTGCAACGGGGCGTGGCCTGGCTGGTGGCCAACCAGACACCCGAAGGAACCTGGGAGGAGCCATGGTTCACCGGGACGGGCTTTCCCTGGGACTTCACCATCAACTACCACCTGTACCGCCAGGTGTGGCCCATGATGGCGCTCGGCCGCTACCTGGGTCTGGCCCCCGGCCACGTCCCCGGGAGCCGGCGGTGACCACCCCGCCCCTCAACTCGTTCGACCCCTGCAACCTGGTCTGCCTGGCGCCCCTACGGGTCGAGTCGTGGGCCGTGGCCACGGGCATCGCCAAGGCCTGCTCGGGCGGGACCGCCCGGGTCCTGCGCACCGGGGCCGGCGCCCGCCGCTCGACGAAGGCCGCCCGGACCATCCTCGACGCCCTCGCCCGCTTGCCCACACGCCCCGGGCGCCACGCTCCGGCCGCAGTGCTGACCGGTGTGGCCGGGGGGCTCTACCCCGGGTTGGTGGCCGGCGAGCTGGTCGTCGCCGACACCGTGATCGGACCCGACGGCTCGGCACTCGCCGTTGATCTGGCGGCCGCCGTCGGTGTGGCCGACGCCCTGCGAGCCGCAAGGCTCCCGGTCCGGCTCGCTCCCGTCGCCACCGCACCAAGACTGGTGCTCGGATCCGAGCCCCGGGCAGCCCTGACAGCGGCCACCGGCGCTGCCGTGGTCGACCTCGAATCGTCCATCATGGCCGGTCTTTCGTGGCCCGGCCCCTTCGTCGTCGTGCGGGCCGTGGTCGACACGCCCGACGCCGAGTTGCTCTCTGCGGGCACCGCCATTGCGGGGATCGCCGCCCTGCGTAGCCTGCGCCGGGCGGCACCGGCCATCGCCGCCTGGGCCGACGCCCATCGCGCCCGCTCCCTGTCCTCCACCCCATACCCGGTCTGACCGGGTCCCGTCCCCCTACCTTTCAGGAGGTCCGCTCCCATGGGAGTTCCCCTACGTCAGAGCCTGCAGGTCGGCACCTACATGGCCAAGCAGAAGCTGCACGGCAACGACAAGTATCCCCTGATCGTCGAGCTCGAACCGCTGTTCGCCTGCAACCTGAGCTGCAACGGGTGCGGCAAGATTCAGTACCCGACGGAGATCCTGCGCAAGCGGCTCACCGTCGACCAGGCCGTCACCGCCATCGAGGAGAGTGGTGCCCCCATGGTGTCCATCGCCGGTGGCGAACCCCTCCTGCACCCCGACATCGACAAGATCGTCGACGCCCTGCTGGCCCGCAAGAAGTTCGTGTACCTGTGCACCAACGCCCTGCTCCTCGAGCGCAAGTTGGACAAGTTCACGCCCAACCCGCGCTTTTCGTGGGTGGTCCACATCGATGGTCTCAAGGAGCGCCACGACGAGTCGGTCAGCCGGGGCGGCACCTTCGACAAGGCGATCGGGGCCATCAAGAAGGCCAAGGAGATGGGCTTCACCGTCAACACCAACACCACGTTCTTCAACACCGACAGCTCCAAAGACGTGCGCGACGTCCTTGACTACCTCAACGACGACATCAAGGTCGACCAGATGATGATCTCCCCCGGGTACGCCTATGAAAAGGCACCGGACCAGGTCAACTTCTTGTCCACCAAGTCGTCGACCAAGCTCTTCGCCGACGCCTTCGCCGACGGTCGACGCAAGAGGTGGCGGCTGAACCACAGCCCGCTGTTCCTCGACTTCCTGGAAGGCAAGGTGGACTTCGAGTGCACGCCGTGGGGCATCCCCAGCTACTCGGTGTTCGGTTGGCAACGCCCCTGCTACCTCATGGCCGACGGCTACGCAGAGACGTACAAGGAACTGCTGGAGACCACCGACTGGGAGCTGTACGGCCGGGGCAAGGATCCCCGCTGCGCCAACTGCATGGCCCACTGCGGTTACGAGCCCAGCGCCGTCATGGCCACCACCAAGTCGCTCAAGCAGTCCATCAGAGCCGCCGTCGGGTCGTGAGCAAACCCGTCGCCATCAGCGGTGGGCGGGCCCTGGTCACCGGGGCGTCGAGCGGTATCGGGGCGGCCACGGCGCGAGCCCTGGCCTCACACGGCGTCGCCGTCGCCCTGGCCGGTCGCCAGCTCGCCGCCCTGGCCGCAGTGGCGGCGGCGACCGGGGGACGGGCCTTCCCCGGTGACCTGACGGAGCCCGGTTACCCGGCCCGGTTGGTGGCCGACGCCACAACGGCCCTCGGTGGCCTCGACATCGTCGTCTGCAACGCCGGCGGCGGGTGGGCAGGACCGTTCAGCGAGATGGCCCCGACCGACATCGACGATCTCATCGACCTCAACCTGCGGGCCCCGGTCCACCTCTTGCGTGCTGCCCTGCCCGACCTGGTGGCCAAGGGTCGCGGTCACCTGGTCCTGGTGGGATCGATCGCCGGCCTGGTCGGGGTGGCCAACGAGGTCGTCTACTCGGCCACCAAGGCGGGCATGACCGGTTTGGCTGACGCTATGAGAGCCGAGTTGGCCAGCACCGGCGTGAAGGTGTCCCTGGTCAGCCCCGGGGTCGTCGACACCGCCTTCTTCTCCCGGCGCAACCGCCCCTACGGCCGGGACCGGCCGACGCCCATACCGGCGACTGAGGTGGCCGACGCCATCATCGACTGCCTGCGCTTCGGTCGACCCGAGGCCATCGTCCCTGCCTGGCTGACCGTCCCGGCCCGAATCCACGGCCTGGCCCCCCGGGCCTACCAGGTCCTGGCCCGGCGCTTCCCCTGAGCGCCGCCGTCACCAGGCTTGCTTTGGTCGCGGGCTCCGGTTACCTTCCAACGACGGTGGCCACTCAGCCCGAACACCTCGCCGGTCTCAGTTCCTTGGTCGTCCAGATGTCCGACCCGTCCCGGTCAGCGCTCTCCAGGTTGGCAGCCACCAACATCGCCCGCACCTACCTGGAGGCGGTCACCGCCAGCCTGGTCAACGAGGCCCGGCAGGAGGGGGTCACCTGGCTCGATCTCGCCGCCGTGTTCGCCACCAGCGAGCAGAACGTCAGGGCGCGCTTCGCCTCACTGCGTGACTACGACCAATGACGAACCGCATCCGGCTCCCCTCAAAGCTCGAGGCCAAGTCGACGGAGGGCATCGAGGAACTGGGCCTCGGCCACGCCCGCGTCCAGAGCCGGTGTCACCTTCGATCGTTCGGCATCGTCGAGAAATGACCGAACGGAGCGGGCAATGGACCCGGCCGTGGGGAGACAGGCCGTGGCGCCCCCGAGCTCGAGCTCGTGCATCAGGTTCTCCCGTCCGTGGCCGGGAACCACGTCGATGAGGATGATGCCGCGACCGATGGTGCGAGCCTCCCGGCACGTGTCACCCGAACTGGTCACCACCACGTCAGCGGCGGCCATCAGCTCGGGGACCCGATCAGTGAAACCGAAGGGGATGACCTGGGGATGGGTGGCGGCCACCGCTTCAAGCGACGCCTCCATCGCTTTGTTGGTCCCGGCCACGGCCAAGGCCCAGATGCCGTCTTCGGCCAGGGCCCGGGCCGCCTGGTCGAGAGGACCGAGACCCCAGGCCCCCGACATCAACAGCGCGCAGGTCGCCCCCTCGGGGACGCCGAGGCACCGACGGGCCTCGGACCTGGCAGGCGCCGCGTAGAACTCGGAGCGGACCGGGGCGGTCATGACCTCGATCCTGGCCTCGGGCCAGTACCGGCGTACGGATTCGGCGGCCGCAGACGAGGTGACCAGGAACAGGTCGGTGTGCTCGTGGACCCACATCTGATGAGCGAACGAGTCGGTCATGATGACCACCGACGGGGCCCTCAGCCCCTCCTGCTTGAGCCGGGCCGTGGCTCCGGCGCCGGTGGCGAACACGGAGACGATCACGTCGGGGCGGAAGTCGGAGACCTGCGCGGCCAGGGCAGCGTGCATCTTGTTGATGGCGGCCCGGTCGGCCGCCTGACCCAGCCGGCCGTTGTCGCGCAACTGGGAGAAGTGGAACGCGTCGTAGATGGCGGTGACCGACAACAGCTTGCGGAACACCCAGTCGCCGGCCGCTCCCGGTCCCCGGCCGAGCAGCGCCATCGAGTCGAGGATCCGCCACTCCACCCCGCATGCGCCGAGGGCCATCCCGCACGCCTCGGCGACCACGTCGTGACCCTTGCCGAGCGACCCTGACAACAGCAGTGCCCGTTCCAGCCTCATGCCGGCACCAACTCGTCGAGGGTCTCGTTCACCAACCCCGGCCGCCGGGCGGCGTGGCCGCCCAGGCAGAAGACGGTGGCCCGCAGACCAAGCCGATCGAGAGCGTCGGGCACAGCGGAGCGACTCACGACCGCTCGGCGAGCGCCGAGCGCAGGGCGGCGGCCACCTGGGCGGTCTCGACGTCGGTCATGTCCGAGTGCACCGGCAGGCAGATGTGGCGGGCGCACACCTCTTCGGCGCCGGCCAGTCCGCCGGTGGGCATGGAGTCCCCCAGCGCCGAGAACACCGCCTCGCGGTGGAGAGGCACGGCGTAGACCTTGCCGCTGAGGGAGATGCCCCGCTGCGCCAGACGGGCCCCGACGCTGCCCTGATCGATCCCGGCATCGAGCAGCACCGGGTACTTGTACACGTTGCCCACCGAGCCTGGCGGTTCGGCGACGGGCGTGGCGCCGGCCAGGTCGGCCAGGGCCCGGTCGTAGTGCTCGGCCACCCGTCGACGCACGGCGATGAACGCGTCGAGGCGGTCCAGGTGGACCCGACCGATGGCGGCGTGGACCTCGCTCATCCGCCACGCCGACCCCAGGCGCACGTGGCCGCCGCCAAGGAAGCTCCCCTTTCCCTGGTCCCGGTAGATCCGGGCCTCGTCGGCCAGGTGATCGTCGTCGGTGACGATCATCCCCCCCTCACCCG
>JALZAH010000388.1 GCA_030948425.1 Actinomycetota bacterium | reverse complement strand
GACACCACAGCCGAGCCAGCCGATCAGCACCATCGGTCCCCGGGCCAGGCTGTTGTCGAAGCGGTAGCGGATGCGCTGCCGCATCGATACCCGGGGGCGTTGGCGGTGGTGTTCCGGTTGGAGCGTGCGGCGATGTGCCTGCCGCCTGCGTCTGGCTTTCAGCTCGGCTTCTTCCGCCAGGGTCATGTCGCAATGTTGACACCCTGCCAACGCAAAATCCTGATCGGTCGCCTCAGGTCGACGACGCCAGGACCAGGACGGCGATGTCGTCGACGATCGGGCCTCCGTTGGCGGTCTCGACGAAGGCGAGCAGATCGTCTAGGCCGGCCTCGTCCACCGGCCTGTCGCCGAGCCTGGAGCACCATTGCTCGATCCGTTCCACGCCCAGCCGCTCGGGGGCGCCGACCCGTACATGACCCTCGAACAGGCCGTCGGTGAACATGAGCAGGGTCCAACGGTCGGGAAGGTCGAAGTACCTCGGTCGGCCGAGCTGGTCCTCGGAGAAGAGGCCGAGCGGCGGGCAGGTGTCGGCGACGAGCGTTCGGGTCTCACCGCCGGCGAGGAGCACCGGAAGCGGATGACCCGCGGACAGAAGGGCGACCCTTCGGTGATCGGCGCTCACGAAACCCGTGGTCATGGTGACGAACAGCTCGGCGGGAGGCCGGCTGGTGGCGAGCACCTGCGCGCAACCTTTCAGCCACGCCGATGGGTCGTCACCGGTGAGGGCGAGAGCGCGCCAGCCGGCTCGAAGGCTGGTACCCACCGCCGCAGGGACGGCGCCGTGGCCGCTGACGTCGCCGATGCAGAACCCGACGTTGCCGGCCGGGGTGATGGCGACATCCAGGAAGTCACCCCCGAGGAGGAGCCGCTCCTCGCCTGGTTTGTACCGGCTCCGGACGGTCATTCCCGGCGGTGCCGCCAGACGGGGCAGCAGGCCCGCTTGCAGGCTGCCGCTCAGCTCGGCGGACTGACCGATGTGGAGCACCCGCTCGGTGATGTCGGCGACGCATCCGACCGTGCCGGTGACGTCTCCTCGGTCGTCGAGGGTGACCGAACCCCGACCTTGCAACCAATGGACCGACCCGTCCGGCCACACAACGCGGTGCTCGACGTCGTAGTCGGACTTGGCGGCGACCGCCCCCTGAACCTTGGCCAGGACGGCCGGGCGGTCGTCGGGGTGGAGCAGGGACTGGTACGTCTCGAAGGTACCGTCGAAGCCGCCGGGCGCAAGGCCGAAGATCGCCTCGAGCTGTTGGTCCCAGCGGATCGCTCCGGAGGCCATGTCCCAGCGCCACGTTCCCAGCCTCCCGGCCGCGAGGGCGAGGCGGAGGGTGTCGTTCACGAGGTGACCGAGCGGCTTCAGTACGTCGGACATCGAGCCGCTCCTCGTCGAGCCGTCGCAGGCGCCTCGGTGGCCTGAGGATCAGATCATACGACTCCAGGGCCACTTCGGAACCCTCAAGTTCCGACCATGAGAGGCCGATGATCCTTTCGGGGCCGGTCAGGATCGCCGCGCCTGAGGGAGAGACACACCGATGGACGCCAACGAGGTCGACGAGCTCCCCGTCCTCGCCGGCCGCTTCCGCGCCGAGCGACTGTTGAAACGGGGCCAGGGAGTCGACACGTGGCTGGCTGTCGATGAGGAGGACGGCGATCGCCCGGTGGTGCTGAAGACCGTGGCTGCGACCGGCGTGTCACCTTCGACCCGGGCCCGGCTGGAACACGAGGCTCAGGTCCTGGCTCGTCTCGAGACCCCGACGTTCCGGCCGCTCGTGGCGTGGGGTCGTCACGGTGACGCCTTGTTCCTCGTGCAGCCGTTCGTGGACGGGGTCACGTTGGAGCAGCGCCTCGTCTCGGGCCCGCTCAGCACGACCTCCGCCCTACGTGTGGGGATCGACGTCCTCTCCGCCCTGGGAATGGCCCACGAGCAGGGCGTCCTGCACCGCGACGTGAAGCCGACGAACGTCATGGTGGACAGCGACGACCCGGTGCAACATGCCGTCCTCATCGACTTCGGCCTGGCCAAGAGCGCCGGCCTCGACCCCTCGGTACGCGACGAGCCGGTGGGGACAGCCCGCTACCTGGCTCCCGAGGCGTCCGGGCTCCTCGACGTGGGCGCCGACGAGCGCGCCGATCTCTACTCCTTCGGCGTCCTGCTGTTCGAGTGCCTGGCCGGGCGACCGCCCTTCGACGGTTCGACGGTCGGTGAGGTCCTCCGTGAGCACCTCACCACCCCGGCCCCTCCGCTCCGGAGCCTGGGGGTAATGGTCCCCCGGGCGCTCGACGAGGTGGTGGCCCGCCTTTTGCGCAAGGACCCCGGCGAGCGCTACCAGTCGGCCGAGGCCGCCTTGGTCGACCTCGAGCAGATCGCTGCGGGCCTGGCCCAGGGCACGACCGACCCCCAGGTGACCGTCGGGCTCCACGACCGGCGCATCGCTCTCACCGAGGCCGCCTTCGTGGGGCGGACCTCGGAGCTGGCCACTCTCACGACACTGCTCGCCGAGGCAGGACAGGGCCGGGGAGGGTTGGTGCTGGTGGAGGCCGATTCGGGCGGGGGCAAGAGCCGCCTGCTCGACGAGCTGGCTCTCGAGGTGGGGCCGGCGGCATGGACACTTCGAGGCCAGGGGGTCGACCAGGCGGCCCAGCGTCCGTTCCAGCTGCTCGACGGCGTTGCTGCGGGCATCCTGGCCGCAGCCGCCCACGATCCTGACGAGGTGGAACGCCTCCGGCGTCGACTGGAGGATCGCAGCGAGTCCGTGGTGGCCGCCCTGCCCGTCCTGGGTGCGGCTCTCGGGCACACCAGGCGTGACGAGCTCGGTCCCGAGGACTACGGCGAGGTGCGCAGCGTGGAGGCTCTCCGTGCCCTCCTCGACGCCCTCGGCGAACCCGAGCGCCCTGCCCTGGTCCTGCTCGACGACTGCCAGTGGTCCGACGGACTCACCGCCCGCCTCCTCGCCCGCTGGAACGAACGGTCGGACGGCTCGTGCCACGTGCTCGTCGTGGCCGCCTTTCGCTCCGAGGAGGTGGGTCCCGGC
>JALZAH010000280.1 GCA_030948425.1 Actinomycetota bacterium | reverse complement strand
GAGTTGGCCCAGGCGTTCGCTGACCCGGCTCGAGTCGGGTGAGGCCACCGCCAGGTTCGATCCGACCACCACCAGGGCGTGCACCCCGGCGTCGTTGCCGATGCTGTCGAGCAGTTCGACGGCGCTGAGGCCCCGTGTCGGAAGGTCGGCCGGGTCGATGTCCCACACGGCGGCCACCGCGGCGCGGTCAGCCGGGTCGGTGATGGAGCGGTACCCGGGGAGCTGGTCGGCCTTCTGGCCATGCTCGCGTCCCCCCTGTCCGTTGCCCTGCCCGGTGATGCAGCCGTAACCGGAACCGGGTCGGCCCACCTTGCCAAGAGCGAGCATCAAGTTGGTGAGGGCCAGGACGGTGTCGGTCCCCTTGGACTGCTGTTCTGGCCCTCGCCCGGTCAGCAGCATCGATGCCGGTGCGCCGGCGATCAGGCCGATGGCGCGGTGCACGTCGCCCTGGGCGATCCCGGTGACCGCCTCGACGCGGCCCGGCCGCCACTCCGAGACGGTTTCGCGGGTCCTGTCCCAGTCCCGGGTCCGGTCCTCGATGTAGCCGGGGTCGATCAGGTCACCGTCGACCGCCAGGTGCAACAAGCCCAGGGCGAGCGCCAGGTCGGTGCCCGGGTTCGGTTGCAGGTGCAGCTGCGCCCCCTCGGCGGTCACACTGCGGCGGGGGTCGACGACGATGAGCTGCCCGCCGCGCCCGTGTTGCTCATCGAGCCACTGCATGAGCGGTGGCATGGTGTCGGCCGGATTGGCCCCCCACAGGGTCACCACGTCGGCTTCGGCGATGTCGGAGACCGGAAACGGCATGCCCCGGTCGATCCCGAACGCCACGTTCTGGGCGGCGGCGGCCGACGACATGCAGTAGCGGCCGTTGTAGTCGATGTTGGCGGTCCCCAGCGCCACCCGAGCGAACTTGCCGAGCAGGTAGGCCTTCTCGTTGGTCAGGGCACCGCTGCCGAACACCCCGACGGCGTCAGGCCCGCATCGGGCCCGTACGTCGCTCAGGCGCCCGGCGAGCTCGTCGAGGGCGCCATCCCAGCTGGCCTGGCGCATCCGCCCGGCCCGGTCGCGGACCATCGGATGCACCAGCCGATCTGGGCGGGCCAGCAGATCGACCGAGGTCAGGCCCTTCACGCACAGCCGACCCCGGTTCACCGGGAACGTCGGGTCGGCCACCACCTCCACCGGAGCGCCGTCGTCGCTCCCGGCGTCGTCGTTGACGCGTAGGCGCATCCCGCATTGCAGCGCGCAGTACGGACAGTGGGTGGCGGTGGGAGCCTCGGTGGCGGCAGCGAGCGAGCGTCCAGCGCTGACGGTGAGGACCTCGACGGTGCTCCCCCACAGCCGGATCGGCCACACCCGCACCCCCGGCGAGGTGCCGTCGAGGCAGGCGCCGCTCGTCAGGTCGAAACGATGTTTGTGGAGGGGTGAGGCGACATAGTCGACGTCGCCGTCGGATCCCACGATCCCCCGGGACAACACGTTGACCCCGGACACGGGGTCGAGGTTGTCGACGGCGCGAAGCTGGGCGGGGTGGGCATTGGTGGGTCGGGACAGCAAGAAGATGGCCACCTGGCGGTCGCCGACGAGAGCGGCGACACCCCGGCCCGCTTCGAGCTCGCCAAGCGAGCACACCCGCACCCACCGTCGAGCGGTGACCACCGACTCGGTCGCCGTCGAATCGGTCCCCGTCGAATCGGTCCCCGTCGAATCGGTCCCCGTCGAATCGGTCACTGGCGAATCGGTCACCGGCGGGTGGCGAGGAGCGTGACCCGCTCCCAGTCGTGCGCCGGCCGGGGCTGGGAGCGCTCCTGGACCACGACGACGTCAGGGTCGGGCTCGTCGGAGTTGACGAAGGAGCGGAAGCGGCGCAACCGGGCCGGATCGCTGAGGGTCTCGGCCCATTCGCAGCGGTAGTCCTCGACATGGCGGGCCATGTCGGCGTCGAGCTCGGCGGCGACGCCCAACGCGTCGTCGAGGACCACGGTGCGCAGATGGTCGATGCCGCCGTCGAGGCTCTCGACCCAGGTGGCGGTGCGTTGCAGGCGGTCGGCACTGCGGATGTAGAGCATGATGAACCGGTCGATGGTGTGCACCAGCGTGTCGGTGTCCAGGTCGGAGGCGAGGAGCTCGGCGTGGCGGGGACGGGTGCCGCCGTTGCCTCCGACATAGACGTTCCAGCCCCGTTCGGTGGCGATCACCCCGACATCTTTGCTCTGGGCTTCGGCGCACTCCCGGGCGCAACCCGACACGGCCATCTTGATCTTGTGCGGGGAGCGCAATCCCCGGTAGCGGTTCTCCAAGTCGATGGCGAGCGAGGTCGAGTCCTGCACCCCGTAGCGGCACCAGTTGGTGCCCACGCAGGATTTGACGGTGCGCAGCGCCTTGCCGTAGGCGTGACCGGACTCGAAGCCGGCGTCGACCAGTCGAGCCCAGATGGCGGGGAGGGCTTCCACCCGTGCCCCGAGGAGGTCGATGCGCTGCCCGCCGGTGATCTTGACGTACAGGTTGAAGTCCTGGGCCACCTGACCCAACACGATCAGCTTCTCTGCGGTGATCTCACCGCCGGGGACGCGGGGCACGACCGAATAGGTGCCGTCGCGTTGCAGGTTGGCCAAGAAGTGGTCGTTGGTGTCCTGGAGGGCGGCTCCTTCACCGTCGAGGATGTGGCCACCGCGCTGCGACGCCAGGATCGAGGCCACCGCCGGCTTGCACACCTCGCAACCGCGTCCCTGCCCGTGGGCGCGCACCAGGTCGGCGAAGGTGGTGATCCCTTCGGCTCGAACGATGGCGAACAGCTCCCGTCGGGAATGGCTGAAGTGGGCGCAGAGGTGATCGGTGGTCGCCATCCCGGCGGCGGCGAGCTGGCGGCGGACCAGCTCGGCGAGCTGCGGTATGCAACCACCGCAACCTGTGCCCGCGGCGGTGGCGGACTTGACGGCGGCCACATCCGCGGTGGTGTCGGTGGCCACGCAACCGTCGATCACCTCGCAGATCGCCCCTTTGGAAACGTTCTCACACGAACAGATCTGGGCGGTGGGCGGCAGCGCGGAGACCCCGGCGGAGGTGGACGGCTCGGATGGCCCGGAGGCCACGAGCAGCTCGGCGGGGTCCGACGGGCTGGGCCGGTCACCGGCGGCCACGCTGACCAGGGCGTCGAAACTGGATGCGTCACCGACCAGGATCCCGCCCGTCACCCGACCGGTGTCGTCGACGACCAGGCGCTTGTGGACCAGAGCCACATCGTCGGAGAAGGTTATGGTCGCCGCCCCCCGAGCGCGGGCATGGGCGTCACCGAAGCTGGCCACCTCCACGCCGAGAAGCTTCAGCTTGGTCGGGGTTTCACCCCCCGAGAAGCTGGCGTCGCCGCCGCAGACCGTCTCGGCCACCGCCCTGGCCATCTGATAGCCGGGGGATACCAGGCCGTGGATGCGCCCGTCAGCCAACGCGCACTCGCCGATGGCGAACAGCGATGGGTCGCTGGTCCGACAGTTGCGGTCGACGATGATGCCGCCCCGTGGCCCAACCTCCAGCCCGGCGCTGCGAGCCAGGTCGTCGCGGGGCCGGATCCCCGCCGCGAAGACCACCATCTCGGTCGCCAGTAGGCCGCCCTCGTCGGGATCCTCGGCGCCTTTGAGGGTGACCGCCTCCACCACACCGTCGACGCCGGCGAGCACCTCGGCGACCGCCGTCGAGGTGTGCACCATGAGCCCCATGGCCTCGATCCGCCGGCGCAGCACCACCCCGCCGCCGTCGTCGACCTGGGCCGGCATCAGACGCGGCGCAAACTCGACGATCTCGGTGGCCAGCCCACAGGATCGCAGCGCCCCGGCGGCCTCGAGGCCGAGGAGGCCGCCTCCGACCACCACCCCGTGCTGGCGGCCCGACGCCCACGCCCGGATGGCATCGACGTCATCGATCGTCCGGTACACGAAGCAGCCCGGCAGGTCCCGGCCGGGCACGGGCGGCACGAACGGCACAGATCCGGTGGCCAGCACGGCGACGTCGTAGGCGTACACCCCGCCGTCGGTGTGGATCGCCCGAGCGGCCCGGTCGATACCACGAACCTGCTCTCCTGCCACCACCGTCACCGCCGGATCGGAGCGGACATCGACGCCTTCGAGGGCCAGGTCGTCGGGGGTCGCCCCATCGAAGAGCGACGACAGGTGGACCCGGTCGTAGCCCCCCTGGGGCTCCTCGCCGATGACCACGATGTCCCAGGTGCGGGTGGCGCCCCGACGGATCATGGCGTCGATCAACTTGTGGCCGACCATGCCGTGGCCGACGATGACCATGCGTCGCCGGGTGGTCATGGGCTCACCTCTCGGCGTCGCCGAACAGCCGGCCGAGCCACGGCGGGGCCCACGTGGTGGCGCTGGTCAGATCGACGCATCGGCCAGGCTCGGGATCCGGGCGGTCGCCGCCGTGGAGCGGATGTAGAAGAACCAGGTCATGACGGCCAGCACCAGATAGCCGACCAGGAACACCCACAGGGCGGGGACCGCCCAGGCGGCATGGACCCGGGCGATGGCCAACTTGTCCGCCGGGGCCTTGGCTGCCTTGATGAGGGCGGCCAGCGGGAGACTGGACTGGCGGATCACCACCTGGATCAAGAACCCGCCGAAGGCGCCCACGGCACCGGCGATGCCGATCACGGCGCCGGCCTGACGCTTGAAGCTGAGGGTGGTGTGGCGGACGTCGGTGTCCCCCTCGCCGGCCTGGCGGCGCCCGAGGGCGGCGAAGATCGACGGGATCATCCGGTAGGTGGACCCGTTGCCCAGCCCGGTCAGGGCGAAGATGACCATGAAGGCCACGAAGAACACGGTGAAGCTGCGGTCCCGGATCCCGGCGATGGCAACCGCGCTGAGTGCGGCCATGCCCAAGAATGCGGCCACGGTGACCCGGGCCCCCCCGAGGCGGTCGGACAGCCAGCCGCCGAGGGGCCTGGCCAGCGAGCCGATCAGCGCCCCCAGGAAGCCCAGGCCGGCGAGGTAGTTGGCGATGAACGGATGGTGGCTGAGGAAGTCGGGGAACGTGTTGGAGATCAGCAGCGGCAGGGCAAACGAGTAGCCGATGAACGAACCGAACGTGCCGATGTAGAGGATCGCCATGATCCACGTGTGGGGGTTCTTGACAGCCGACGCGTAGGCGCTGGTGTCGGTCCTGGCCTGCGTCAGGCTGTCCATCTTCCACCAGGCCAGGGCGGCGGCGGCGACTATGAACGGGAGGTAGAACATTCCGGCGTACGCCAGGTGGACGGGGTGGCGGGAGACCTTGATGGCGGCGGAGGGAATGCCGATGATGATCACCAGGGGGACGAGGAGCTGGGCCGCGGCCACGCCCAGGTTCCCGCCGGCCGCATTCAGGCCGAGAGCGAAGCCCTTCTTCTTCTCCGGATAGAAGAACGAGACGTTGGTCATCGACGACGAGAAGTTGGCCCCACCGACACCGGCGGTCGCCGCGCACGCCAGGAGCACCCAGAACTGGGTGCTGTGGCCCTGGTGGGCCAACCATCCGCCGGGCACCAAGAAGACGAGGAGGAGGGCGGGGACGACGAGGATGGCGCCGCTGATCGCCGTCCACATCCTCCCCCCGAACTTGGGCACCGCAAAGGTGTACGGGATGCGCAGCGCAGACCCGACGAGGTTGGGGGCCGCCGTCAGCCAGAACAGGTCGGGCACCGACAGCTTGATGCCCACGTGGACCAGGTTGACGACGACGATCGTCCAGATGATCCAGATGTTGAACGCCACGTGGTCGGCGAAGATCGACAGGACCAGGTTCCTGCGGGCGATCCTGTGGCCACCGGCGTGCCAGAACCGGTCGTCGTCGGGGTCCCAGTCATCGATCCAGTGACCGCGCCCACGCCTGAGCGAAGGGGGGACCCGTGGATCCGAGTTGGGTGGTGCGGTGCCCGGTCGAGCGGTGGTGGTCATGTCAGCTCCTAGTTGGCCGTGCCCCGAGGCGAGCCGTGGTCCAACCCAACCAGCTCTCTGTGTTCGATCCGTTACCGCCCGATGAACCGCCGTGGTCCAGTCCCGCACCAATCCCGCCCCTGCCAATGTGAGGTACCTCATGTCCGCCCCCGGCGCCATGTGAGGTTCCTTCCTCTTGGAGAGCGGACAGCTGAATTCTTCGGATAGCAACGCTGGAGAAACACGCCCGTCGCCGACGTCTCGGAGACTGGCGACCACATGGCGCTGCGTCCCCTCGACGGTTTTGTTGTCGGCGTCACCGCCGACCGGCGCTGGGAGGAGCAAGCCGAGCTGTTGTCTCGTCGGGGCGCGTCGATCGTCCACGGCTCCACCATCACCACCCTGTACCTGGCGTCCGATGAGCATCTGCGCCAGGCCACGTCGGCGCTCATCGAGCGACCCCCGGACTACCTGGTGGCCACCACCGGCATCGGGATGCGGGCGTGGCTGGACACGGCGTCGACGTGGGGCGTCGCCGATGACCTGGTCAAGGCGCTCGGCGGGGCTCGAATCATCGCCCGAGGGCCCAAGTCCGTCGCTGCGCTCCACATCGGCGGCCTCAGCGTGTGGCAGCAATCTCCGACCGAGCAGATGGAAGCCCTCGTGGTCATCCTGTTGGCCGAGCCCCTCAACGGACGGCGGGTGGCCGTGCAGGAGTACGGCATGGCCAGCCCGGAGCTCAATGAGGTGCTGAGGAGGGCCGGGGCGCACGTTGTGTCCGTGCCGGTGTACCGGTGGCGCCTTCCCGCCGACGCCGGGCCAGCGCGTCGGCTGGCGAACGCGGCCTGCGATGGCCAGGTCGACGCCATCACCTTCACCAGCGCCCCGGCGGTGCACAACCTGTTCACCCTGGCCGGCACCGCGAAGGAAGCTGACCGGCTCCGAGCGGCGCTCAACGGGCCGGTGGTCGCCGCCTGCGTCGGATCAGTCTGTGCCCAGGGTGCCCGCCAGGAGGGGATCGACAATCCCCTGACGCCGCCGGTAGGTCGCCTGGGGCTCCTCATCCGCACGCTGGGCGACCATCTCAGCCAACGCCGCCGCGCCTACAGGCTGGCGGGCCACAACCTCATCGTGCAGGGGGGTGCGATCGAGGTCGACGGCACCGTCGATCATCTCCCAACCCAGGAGCGAGCGATCCTCGATCTGCTCCTCCGCAAGCCCGGCGCGGTCATCGCCCGAGAGACGTTCCTGGCCCAGGTATGGGGCTCCGCCGGGGCTGAACCCCACCTCCTCGAGGTCGCCGTCAGTCGACTCCGGCGCCGCCTCGGACCCGCAGGGACAGCCCTCCACGCAGTCTCCGGACGCGGCTACCGCGTCGATGCCGAGTGAACGCTCGATGGACGTTCCCCGAGCTGGCGTACATCGAGCACGATTCAGGGGCGGCGAGCATCGACCAGATCGTCAATGATCTGGAAGTCGGCAACGTTGTGGGTCAGCAGCGACACTTGCTCCACGGTTGCCGTCGCGGCAATGGCCAGGTCGATCTGCCGGCGTCGGGGGTTGCCGCCCCGCTGGGCGACTGCCGCCGCCAGGCGTCCCCATGCCCGGGCGACCTCGGCCGTGATGGGGAGCGGATCGAACGTGGCCTCCACAGCGGCGAGACGATCGGTGCGACGCGCCCGCTCGTCGTCATGGTCGGCGATGAGGACCCCGAAGTGCAGCTCGGTGATGGAAGCGACGCTGATTGCCGCCTCGACGTCGGCCGGGGCGTCCTCGCCGATGAGCACGGAGGTGTCGAGCACCACCCTCATGTACGGAACGGGTCGACCACACCGGCATCGAGGCGGGGTAGATCGTCGTCGAGGCGGCGCGGTGTCGGACCGTGCCAAACCTGGTTGAGGTCCGCCCCGCTGACCCAGCGACGTCGGAGTGCGGGTCGTAGCTCAGCCACAGGACGGCCAGCGACGGTCACGGTGAGGGTCTCGCCCGCCTCGACCCGCCGCAGGACTTCACCGACCTGATTGCGGAGTTGCTTCTGGGGGATGGAGTCCACCTGGTCAAGGTAGCAGTTTTGCTACCTCCTGCCCAGCGCTGTTCAGGGCGGCGGGCGACGGGCCCGGAGCCGGGCCATCAGGTCGGCGCCGCGGCGTAGGCCTCCGGCACCGGCTCGGAGGGGAGCGGTGAGGACGTTGCCCAACATGGTCGAGGCGGCACGGGGCGCACCCTCGACGCTGAGGGCGGCCAGCAACCGGTCGGTGTCGACGGTGCCGACGACGATGAAGACGTCCTTGGCCGTCCCCTCCTCGCTGCCCAGCCGAGCCGCTTCGATGTTGGTCCCCTGGGCGGTGAGCTGACCGGCGATGGCCCAGAGCAACCCGGTGGTGTCGGGCGCCTCGATCTGGACCATGACCCGCCCTGAGCCCTGCGGGTGGGATTCGACGACCACCGGTTCGCCCGGCCGCCAGGCCACGTCCATGACGCTGCGGTCCATCAGGCCCCGGCGGAGGCGCTCCCCGAGGACCTCCCAGTCGTCGTCGGAGGCATTGGTCGGCCCTGACACCGTCACCCGCTGCAGGGCCAACCGGCTGGTGCCGACCACGGTCACCGCGGCGCCGGTCACGGCCAGGCCATCGTTGGCCAGCACCGCCGCCGTCGACGCCAGCAGCCCCGGTCGGTCAGCGGTGACCACGGTGATGCGCCAGGCACCGGCCTGGTCGGTCCCTTTGACCACGGCTCGCACCTCGCCGGGCTCCAGCGGCGGATGGCACAGCACCATCTCACCGGCCACCACGTCGTCGCGCTCACCGAGCAGCCACAGGGCGTTGGTCTCGGCCAGGAACTCCTCGATCAGGTCCCGGGGCAGGCTGGTCGGCTCCAGCAGTTGGCGCAGGACCGCTGCGGAGGCCATGGCCGAATAGTAATGGTCCCTCGGGCCCCACCTTGGCGCTACCGGCTTGCGCTCGGGCTGGCCCGACGACCATTGTGGACGTTCCCTTATGACACATCGGGACGTCCCGGCGGAGCAGGTCCATGTGGATCATGCGTACGGGCGGTTGGGGGCCATGCGTGCCGCTGCCGCTACCAGGCTGGCGGACGCCTTCGGTGAGCGAGGAGGCACCTTCCAGTCCTTCACCGAGCGCGACATCCGGGTCCGCAACAGCCTCAGCCGCCTGGAGCAACTGCAGATCGGGCGCGAATCGCTGATCTTCGGGCGCATCGACCACCAACCCGACGAGGGCGGCGAGGCCGCTGACGCCGAGGTGTTCCACATCGGTCGCCTGGCCGTGTCCGACGTGGACCAAGAACCCCTCGTCGTCGACTGGCGGGCGCCGGTGGCCGAGCCGTTCTACCGGGCCACGGGGGCCCACCCCATGGGCCTGCTCCGCCGGCGCCACTTCCTGACCGAGGGCCAAGCGGTCTTCGACCTCGAAGACGAGCTGTTCGACCGAGACGGTGACGACTCCGGCGTCGGTCTGGGCCTGGCCGGACCCCAGGTGCTCCTGGCCGCCCTGGAGCGATCCCGCACCGGGCACATGCGAGACATCGTGGCCACCGTGCAGCGTGAGCAGGACGAGATCATCCGTGGGGCCCTGCCCGGCATCCTCGTCGTGCAGGGCGGCCCGGGGACCGGCAAGACGGCGGTGGCGCTGCACCGAGCCGCCTACCTCCTCTACACCCACCGGTTCCCCCTCGAGACCCAGGGGGTGCTGGTCGTCGGTCCCAACCCGACGTTCCTGCGCTACATCGAACAGGTCCTGCCATCGCTCGGCGAGAGCGGCGTGCAGCTCTCCACCGTCACCGCCCTGGTCGGCGATGTCACCGTCTCCGGCAGCGATGACACCGAGACGGAGCGGCTCAAGGGCGACGTCCGCATGGCCCGTGTCGTCGCCCGCGCCGTCCGGGACCGGCAACGCCCGCTGCGCCGCTCCCTGGAGATCCCCTATGGGCGGACCAACCTGCGCCTCAGCCCCGATGCGTCCGCCCAGATCGTGGCCGCCGCCCGGCGTCGCCCCGGCACCCACAACGCCCGCCGTCGCGCCGTCGAGACCCTGCTGTGGCGCCACCTGGCCGAGCAGCTGGCCCGCCGCCTGGAACGCAACGCCGCCGACCTCGACACCCCCGCCGAGCCGCCGGCGGCCGACGCTCTGGGCCGGGAGATCCGCCACCTGCCGGTGGTCAGCGAAGGACTCGATCGGATGTGGCCGGTCCTCACCCCCGCCGAGCTGCTCCACGACCTCTTCGGCGCCCCGCCTCTCATCGACCTGGCCACCCGGGGCCAGGTCGAGCCGTCCGAGGCCAAACGGTTGCACCGGTCCCGCAGCAGCCACTTCTCCGACGCGCCGTGGACCCCCGCCGACCTGGCGCTGCTCGACGAGGCCCGGGCCCTGCTCGGCCCTCCCCGGCGCCGGACCAGCAGCGACGAACCCGACATCCGGGCGTTCGGCCACATCGTCGTCGACGAGGCCCAGGATCTCTCCGCCATGCAGCTGCGCATGTTGGCCCGCCGCTCCCTGTCGGGATCGATGACCGTCGTTGGCGACATCGCCCAGGCCACCGGCGCCTGGGCCCCCGACGGTTGGGCCGACGTCGTCCGCCACCTGCCCACCGCCCGTGCCTGGCGCCAGGTGGAGCTGACCGTCAACTACCGCACGCCGAGCGAGATCATGGACCTGGCCGGGCGGGTGCTGGCCGCCACCGAGCCGGACATGCGCCCCCCCGAGTCCGTTCGGGCCTCCGGAGAACTACCTCGCCTGGTGCCCGTCGCCCCGGTGGGGGAGGACCCGGTGGGGGTGCTGGCCCCGGCGGTGATCGCCCAGATCGCCGCCGCCGACGACGCCGGCACCGTGGGGATCATCGTCCCGTCCCCCTACGGCGAGGGGATCTCCGAGGCCCTGCGAGGCGCCGGGGTGGCCCATGGCCGGGTGGGTCGCCACGCCCTGGAGTCGGCGGTCACCGTGCTGGCGCTGGGCGACGCCAAGGGTCTGGAGTTCGACACCGTCATCGTCGTCGAGCCCGCCGCCCTGATCCGCGATGAGCCCCAGGGGCTGCGTTCGCTGTATGTGGCTCTGACCCGGCCGACCCGGCGCCTGGTCATCGTCCACGGTGAAGCGCTCCCCGAGGCGCTGGCCGATGAGGCGACCACCACCGCCTAGTCGGCGCAGAGCGGGCCCTTCAGCTCGACGGCCGGGCGGAACCGGTGGCCGGGGAGCGCAGCGTCGCCCAGGCCACAAGCCGTTGGTCGGCCTGGCCAGCGAGGTGGGCGTGGAGCTGCTCACAGCGGGCCAGGACCGCCGAGAAGCGGGGGGCCAGGATGACGGTCCGGGCCACGTCGAGCGCGTCGCGGCGGGCGTCGCTGGGCCGGGCGGTAGCGACCGCCGAAAGCTCCCCGAAGACGGCTGCGCTCCAGGCATCGAGGATGGCCTGGATCCGCCCGGCGATCGCCGGGTCACCGTCGACGACGGGAACGAACCTGGTGCCCAGTTGGCTGTTCATGGCCTGGGTCACGGTGCCCAGCCGGGTCACCGTGTCCTCGAATCGGCTGAGGGCAACCCGATCGGCCAGCGTGGACACCTCGGTATAGAACCGCTCGTAGGCCTTCAGCTCGATGGCCGGGCGGAACCGGCGGCCGGGGAAGCGGGCCATGATGGAGGCGATCGACTCCACCGGCGGCCGCAACACGATGAGCGCGGGGACGCCCAGAGCCAAAGCCCGACGCACATGGGCCGCAGAGTGGAGGTGGCTGGCCACCGAGATCCCGGGCTGGGTCAGCATGAAGGTCTCCCGGGTCAGGCTGTTGGCGGCGGAGGGATAGCCCTCGATCAGGAGATCGTCGCCGGAGTCGACCACCATGCGGTCGGGGAACCTCCGGTTCCATGCGCAGTACGCCCAAGGAGACGTCCGCTCGAGCGCGCCATACCAGTGACGACGAGCGAACTTCCAAGGGCGACTCTCCCTGACCCCGTCCGGGTCTGTCACCTCAGCCGGCAGCGACGGGCCTCAGTTGGCACTGAGCTCCGCTTCTGGTATGTCCGCCGTCACCAGCCTGGTACTCACCGCTCCCCGCTCAGACGCGCTTGGCCGAGCAGCGCCGCCGCTACACCGATCGTCGCCGCGCTCCGTGACCCAGCATGCTCTCGCTGCGGTGACGACCGACGGTGCGAAGGCGGCCGGGGCCCGGGCGGCGGGACGACGCGGTCGATACCACGGCGAAGTGTCGGTCCGAACAAGGCGTCGACCAGGGCAGGATCCTCCATCACAACAGAGCCAAGAGATTCGAGGAGTGCAGCATGCAACGACTCGGCCTGTTCCCGAGCCTGGCCCATGGAGGTGCCAGAGGTGCGCCCGCCAGCGGCGATGCAGGTCAGGACCAAGAGTGTGACGGCAAGGCCGGACGATCCCTCTCATAGACCGAGCCTACTGAGCCAAGACCTCAGTTTCCGGCCCCTCTGACCAGCCGGCCCCGCCAGCGGACGCGGCGCCGGGTGACGAGGAGAAGGCCGGATCGCACGAACATGGCCACGAAGGCGACGAGGGGCACGGGGAAGAACACCGCGGTGAGGACCCCGAAGCGCCCGACCCGGCGCAGCATCCAGCCGATCTGGATCGCCCAGGCGAAATAGACCACGGCATCGACGATGCGGTGGGGGCTCCCGACGACGGCTTCGAGCCCGTACCAGGCGGCTACCAGGGCACCCCAGATCCACAGGAACGGACCGATGATGGCCACCGGCGACGTCCCCCGGGCACCGATCCCGAGCGACCGGGTCCAGCCGTCGACCAGCTGGCGGACACCTCCGGGGTACATGCGGAAGCGGACCATCGTTCGTCCCCCGAGGACCGCCACCGGTCGGCCGGCAGCGCGAAAGATCCGAGCCAGGGCGATGTCCTCGATGACCTGGGAGCGCACCGTCGGGTCGGTGTGGCCGCCGAGAGCGTCATAGTCGGCCCGGCCGGTGATCAGGCACGGCCCGAACGCCATGGCCACCTTGTGGCGGGGCGGGGCGGTGAAGCCGAGGGTGCCCATCATGGCCACCACGTTGCAGATGGCCGAGAGCCGTTCGTAGGCCCGGACGGTGACGTGGTAGGGCTGCACGGAGACCAGGCCCCCCCGTCGGCGGTGCTCGTCGACCACGGCGGCCAGCGCGCCAGGACCGAGCGTGACATCGGCGTCGAGGAACAGCAGCACGTCGCCGGTGGCCACCGCGGCGCCGGCCGTGCACGCCGCCGGTTTGCCCAGCCATCCTGCGGCCAGGGGCGGGGCGTCGAGCACCGTCGCTCCTGACGCCGCAGCCAAAGCGGCGGTGGCGTCCTCGGAGTGATCGTCGACCACGATCACCTCAGAGGGCCTGCGAGTCTGGGTCGCCAGGGAGGCCAGCAGGTGGGGGAGTGAGGTCTCCTCGTTGCGGGCCGGGACGATCACCGACACGGTGGCCCGGCTTCCCGGTGACCTCGGCGCCTCGTCGTCGGCCGCCAACGGCGGGGATGTGGACTCCTCCGGCGCAGGGACCCGGGCCAGCAGCCAGGCGCCGGCGCACCACTGCACGACGAAGAGGATCAGGTGCCCGGTCGACATCGTTGCTCTCCGATCAGCGGACGGCGGCCGGGCGGGACACGGTCACATCCTGACAGCAGACTCGCTGATGGCGCAGACTGGCCGGGCGGGCGCTTACGGTGCCAGGGATGACCGAACTGATCCGCCCGCAGCTGTGAACGCCCCCCGATGAGCGCCATCCAACCGCCCTGGGCGCCCGACGTGGCCGACCCGGATCCGATCACGCAATTCTCCACATGGTTCAACGACGCGGGCGACGTGCGCGAGCCCGAACCCGAAGCCATGGCCCTGGCCACCGCCTCCGCCGACGGAGTTCCCACCGTGCGCTGGGTGCTGCTCAAGGGCTGGGACGAGCGCGGCTTCGTCTTCTACTCCAACGAGAACAGCGCCAAGGGGCTCGACCTGGCCGCCAATCCCGTGGCCTCCCTGGCCTGGCGCTGGTACCACCTCGAGCGCCAGGTCCGCGTCGTCGGCCCCGTCTCCGCCGTCGACGCCGAGGAGTCCGACCGCTACTTCGCCACCCGCCCCCGCGGCTCGCAGATCGGGGCGTGGGCCTCCGAGCAGAGCGCGGTCATCGCTGACCGGGCTTTCCTCGAGGCCCGGGTAGCGGACACCGAGGCCCGCTTCGAGGGCGGCGACGTGGCTCGCCCTCCCCACTGGCGAGGCTTCCGGGTGCAACCCACGACCGTCGAGTTCTGGCAGGGCCGCCGGGACCGGATCCACGACCGGGTGCTCTACCGCCTGGATCCCACCACCATGGACGGGGGCTGGCTGCGCCAGCGCCTGGCCCCCTGAGGGGTCGGCGCGTGGAATCGCTGAGACGGCAAAACCATCGCTTCGCCTACCTCCCCGTCGCCGCCCAACGTTTCCCGCGACATGGCAAACGAACGGCTCGGCCAACCGCCACCCGACATGCAACCCGTGGTGATGGACTCGGACTGGCGGTTGCTTGTGCCAATCGGCGGAGGTCGGTTTGCCGGACACGGTCGATGCTGCGATCAGCTGCCGGTACGTCATTCGGTCTTGTGGAGACCGCTATTCAGGTCCTACACTTGGGTAGTGGAAACAAGGTCGCTATCTGATTTGAAGTCGCATCTGTCGGAATATGCCGACCGGGCTGAGCTACAGCACGAGCAGTTCACGATCACCAAGAACGGGCGTCCTGCGGTGGTCATGGTGTCGGCCGACGAGTGGGAGTCATTGCAGGAGACCTTGTTCTGGCTGTCCCAACCTGGCATCCACGAATCACTCGCCGAAGCCGAAGCCGACATCACCGCCGGGCGGACCTACAACGAGGATCAGCTCCGAAAATCGCTCGGCCTGCCAGCGAAGGGTGAGTGACTATCAGACAGTCCTGACCGCCTCCGCGCTGCGCAGCCTGCGCTCGGTGCCACCCAGGGTGGCCGAGCCGCTGGTGGCGTTCATCTTCGGGAGCCTCGCAGGTGAACCACGGCGGCGCGGTAAACCACTGCAACGGGAACTGGAAGGACGGTGGGCGGCGCGGCGTGGTGACTACCGCATCGTCTACCGCCTCGATGAAGACACCAAGATCATGTACGTGCTGAAGATCGGCCACAGGGCGGATGTGTATCGAACCCGCTGAACAGGACGCAGTTGGTCGAGCTGGAACCATTGCTTGCACCTCGAGGCCAGACGACGTGACCTGGCCGAATGGGAGGCCGAGAACGGTCAGAGGCAACGTCATTGACGCGGGCACGAGGCGGTCGCGTCGCACCGTCGTAAAGTCCCCTTGTGCCGCTTCTTGCCGCGGGCACACCACAATGAAGAGATGGACAGCCACCCCCTGTCGTTGGAGACCGATCTCGACACCTTCGCCGCCGCCCATGCCCAAGGGGCCGTGGTGGTCGATGTCCGCCAGCCCGATGAGTACGTCGAGGCCCACGTGCCCGGTGCCGTGCTCATCCCCCTCGGTGAGCTGGCTGCCCGCCAAGGTGAGATCCCCCACAGCGACCCCCTCTACATCATCTGCGCCGCTGGGGGGCGAAGCCTGACCGCCGCCGCCGCTCTGGTCGACGCCGGGTATCCTGCGATGTCGGTCTCGGGCGGCACGAACGGATGGATCGCCGCAGGTCACCCCGTGGTCAGCGGCGAAGATCCGTCTTGATCCACTTCTGCTTCGTCCCGGATCACCCCTTCACGAACTGGTAAACATCCGATACAGTAGATGAGCCCAGAACGATGCCATCGCTGTGACGTGACCACGGTTGTGCGGGCGGCGCAGGCGCCCCTCCTGGGTCTTCAGAGCAGAAAAACGAGGACACGTTGCCCAACAATCACGCCGCTCAGCCAGAGGAAGACCTGGTCCGCCTCTATCTGAACGACATTGGGAAGCATGCGTTGCTGACCAAGGACGACGAGGCTCGCTTGGCCCAGGCCATCGAGGCCGGTCGGGAGGCTCGGGGCGAGCTGGCCAAGGAGAAGCCTCCGACGGCGTCCCGCAAGCGCGAGCTGCGGCGGGTGATCCGCAACGGTGACGAGGCGGCCGAGACGTTCGTCAAGGCCAACCTGCGCCTCGTGGTGTCCATCGCCAAGAAGTATCAGGCCGCCGAGCTGCCTCTGCTGGACCTGGTCCAGGAAGGCAACCTGGGGCTGATGCATGCCGTCGAGAAGTTCGATTGGCGCAAGGGCTTCAAGTTCTCCACCTACGCCACGTGGTGGATCCGCCAGGCCATCACCCGCGGCATCGCCAACACCGGCCGCACGGTGCGCCTCCCGGTCCATGCCGGCGACCTTCTGACCCGGGTCACCAAGGCCCGTGGTCGCCTCGAGGGACAGCTGGGCCGACGTCCCACGGTGGCCGAGCTCGCGGTCGACCTGGAGCTCGAAGAGGAGAAGGTCACTGAGATCCTTCGTCACGCCGCCGAGCCGCTCAGCCTCTCCGAACCTCTGCGCGAGGACGGCGACGCCGAGCTGGGCGACGTGGTCGAGGACCGCTCTGCGGTGTCCCCCTTCGACGCCGCCGCCGCCTCGTTGCTCTCCGGTGAGGTGTCCAAGATGCTGGTGGCGCTCGACGAGCGGGAGCGGGAGATCCTCCGGCTCCGCTTTGGACTCGACCGGGGCGAGCCCCGCACCCTCGACGAGGTCGGCGAGCATTTCAGCTTGACCCGGGAGCGGATCCGCCAGATCGAGGCCCGGGCCATGTCCAAGCTGCGTCACCCCTCCACCGACCGGGGTGCGCGCGAGCTGCTCACCGGTTGACATCTCCGTTCTGAGGTTCTCCGTTGTGAGGTTCTCCGTTGCGTAGCGCCGAGATCGAGGTCACCACGGCGCGCACCCAGCTCGCCGATCTGACCACCCCGGCCCGGCATTGGCTGGACGCCGAGGGCGTGAGCGGCGACGGGTTGCTCCACGTGTTCGTGCCTCACGCCACCGCCGGCCTGGCCCTCATGGAGCTGGGCTCGGGCTCGGAGCGCGACCTGGCCGAGTTGGCCATGCGCCTGCTCCCCCGCGACGACCGTTATCGCCACCGCCACGGATCACCGGGTCACGGTGCCGATCATCTCCTGCCCGTGCTGGTCTCCCCGTCGATGTCCATCCCGGTGATCGCCGGCGCTCCTGTGCTCGGCACGTGGCAGAGCCTGGTGCTGGTCGACCTCAACGTCGACAACCCCCGCCGGCGGGTGCGCTTCAGCTTCATCCCCGGCTAACCCTCGTGGGCCAGGAGCGGCGGCAGCTGCGGTCGTCATGGCCGTCCCGATGACACCGAGGCACGGTATCCTGACTATGAGCGAACGTATGTTCGCCTCTTTTGAGGAGGTGGCGGCGATGGTGGCGGTTCTGGCCGGCGGTGATCAGTGGACCGACGAGGTCGTGGATCACGACACGGACCGTGGTGGATGGCTGGTGGCCCACCGTTGGGAGATGGATCGGGGCGAATCGTCGTGGCTGGAGGCTCTCGCCGTCTTCGACCGGGACCAGGGGTGGGCGGCCGACGGACAGCTGTCCTGCGTCGAGTGGCTGATGTGGCGCACGGCCATGGCCCGGGCCACGGCCTTCCAGAAGCTGCGCATCGCCCGCCAACTGTCGTGCCGACCGGTCGTCGCCGAGGCGTTCGCCGACGGCCGCCTGTCGTACTCGGCGGTGCGGGCCATCACTCGGATCGATGATGTCGATGCCGGCGTGGACGCCGCTTTGGTGGACCTGGCCGTGGCCGGCACGGTCGCCGACGTCGAGCGGGCCGTGCGCTGCTACCAGCTCCATGCCGACCAGCACCGTGCTCCCGGCGACGCCACCGAGCGGCGGGGGCTTCGGATCATCCGAGGATACGACGGCACCGGCCGGGTCGAGATCACCCTCACCACCTTGGAGATCGAAGAGTTTGCCGCCGCCCTCCAGGCCTTCCTCGATGACCACCATCGACCTGTGGAGTCTCCAGCTGAAGACTCTGCGGCGGCCGACCCCGATGGATCGCCCGGCCGTGTTGGTGAGTCTTCAGCTGAAGACTCTGCAGCGGTCGTTGTCGGGCCGGGCGGGCCGGGGCGGCGGGCCGACGCGTTCATGGACATGGTCGGCGTGGCTCTGGCCGGCGCCGATGGCGGCCACGCCGCCGGCGCCGACCGTTACCTCGTGCACCTGGTCACCCACGACGAAGGGACCGACCTGGTCGACGGTACGCCGCTCGACACGGCCACGGCCGCCCGGGTGGGCTGTGACGCCTCCCAGGTCAGCCACCGGATCGGCATCGACGGTGAACCACTGGCCCTGGGCCGCAAGACGCGCGTGTGGTCCACCGCCCAACGCCGAGCGGCCACGGTCAGAGACGGCGGTCACTGCCGCTTTCCCGGTTGCCAACGCCGGATCGCCGACCTGCACCACCAGCAGCCCTGGGCCGCCGGGGGGTCCACCGATCTCGAGAACGGCTTCTTGGCCTGCCCGCGTCACCACACCCTCCTCCACGACGGGTTCCGAACCACCGGGAACCCCAACAACCGACTCAACTTCTACCGCCCCGACAGCATCTTCATCGGCGTCACCACCGCCCGGCGGCGGTGACCGGTGCGGGTGGCGGGCTCAGGCGCTCTGTCGCTGGAAGGTCCGGGTACCCCACCAGCCCAGCAGCGCGGCGAGCGCCGCAGTGACCAGCGCCCCGATCCACACGCTGCGGTCGGCGAAGTCGCCGCGGAACAGCGCCCGCGAGGCGTCCACGACGTAGGTCAGCGGGTTGGCCTGGGAGGTGTGCCGCAGCCAGGCCGGTGCGAGTGACATAGGAAGCAACACCCCCGACAGCAGCAGCAACGGCAGCGAGACGCCCTGGATGAACGGCGCGAACGCGTCCTCATCCTTGAGGATCAGACCCATAGCGTAGGAGGCGGCGGAGATGCCGAGGGCGAGAATGCAGATGATGACGATCGAGGACACGATGCCGCTGAGCGACGCCCGCAAGCCGAACGGCAACGCCACCACGACGAGGACGATCGCCTGGACTCCGATCGTGACCATGCTGGCGAGGGTGCGTCCGAAGATCAGCGACGAGCGGCGGGCTGGCGTGACGCGTTGGCGATCGATGACGCCCTCGCGCAACTCTTGAATGATGCCGAAGCCGGCGAATCCCGCGCCGAAGATGGCCAGCTGCAGCAACAGTCCGGGGACGAACACCCGCCAGGCGTTGTTCCCACCCAGGCCGCCACCGGTGACGCTCTTGAGCAGCGGACCGAACAGTGCCAGATACAGGATGGGCTGGGTCAGCCCGAAGAAGACCCAGACGGGGTTGCGCAGCAGGATGCGCATCTGCCTTTGAAAGATCACGACTGTCTCGGTGAACATCACGCTGCTGCCTCTCCGTCGCGCAGGGAACGGCCGGTCAGGGTCAGGAACACGTCGTCGAGCGTCGGCCGGCTGACGGTGACGGATGTGGAGCTGAGACCGGCGGCGTCCAGAGCCCGCAGCATCGGCGCGACCGTCACCGCACCGTTGTCGACGGTCACCAGCAGCGTCGAGTCGGTGATGACGACGTCACGTACCGGCACCGTCGCGCGTATGGCCGCCTCCGCTTTGGCGAGGTCCTCCGGAGCGAGCGCCAGGCTGATGACATCACCGGAGATGCGCGCCTTGAGCGCATCTGGGGTGTCGTCGGCAACGATTCGCCCATCGTCGATCACCAAGACGCGGTCGGCGAGGGCGTCGGCCTCGTCGAGGTAGTGGGTGGTGAGCAGGATCGTCACCCCCGTCTCGTCGCGCAGTGACCGGATGTGCTGCCAGAGATTCGCCCGGCTCTGCGGATCCAGGCCGGTCGTGGGCTCGTCGAGGAACACCAGGCGAGGAGCGTGCATCAGCCCGAGGGCGATGTCGAAGCGGCGCCGCTGGCCGCCGGAAAGCTCGAGCAGGGGGCGACCCTCGAGCCCACCGAGATCCAGCCGCGGGGCGATGTCGGCCAGCCGGGAGGATGCGTTGGACTTCGACAAGCCCTGCAGACGGGCCTGGGTGACGAGCTCCTCGCCGACGACGGTCCCGGCGCTCGGTGCCGCTCCCACCTGCGCCACGTAGCCGATGCGCCGCCGCACGTGGCGCGGCTTGCGGATCAGGTCGTGGCCGGCGACGGTGGCGCTGCCTGCGGTGGGCATCAACAGCGTGGTGAGCATCCGCAGGGTGGTGGTCTTGCCGGCGCCGTTGGGCCCGAGCAGGCCGACGATCTCACCGGGGCGGACATCGAGGTCGATGGCGCGGACGGCCTCGACTGGGCCCGCCTTGGTCTTGAAGCGGCGCGTCAACCCCTGAGCACTGATCATGGCCTCGTTCCTCATGCATGCCAGGGTGGCAGAGCCACCCCTAATAGTCAAGCTTGATTAATAGGACCTCGTACGCCCAGGGCTGCGCCGACCGTCGGGAAGCCGTCTTCACCGCTGAAGCGGTACGCACCCTCCCGCAGCCGCTTCTGCAGCCCGCGCGTCCAGTCCAGCTCGGCACGCAGATGCGCGGTGCGAAAGTCGAGGATCTCCCGGACGTGGTCGGGGACCTCCCCGTGTTCTCCGGTGGCGCCGTCGCGAATCGAGCGCCGGGAGAAGGCCGTGGAGTCGATCTCACCCTCCAGGCGGCC
Organism: Actinomycetota bacterium; assembly: GCA_030948425.1. Taxonomy (GTDB): domain Bacteria; phylum Actinomycetota; class Acidimicrobiia; order Acidimicrobiales; family Palsa-688; genus JALZAH01. The sequence continues at coordinate 4,766 of JALZAH010000280.1, read as the reverse complement.
CATCCTGGCCTGCAGCGCACGGACGAGCTCGTCGCGGGCCATGAACGGCATCAGACACAGAGCGGGTATCAACGGCTCCGTAGGGGCGGTGACCGTCCACCACGCAGCGCGAAGCATCAGCTGGAACTCCTTGTCACCCTCGCCGGTGAGCAGGTACATCGTGCGCTCCGGGCGGTTCTCCCCGCTCTCGCGAGCGTGCACAGCGATGCACCCGTCCTTCTCCAGAGTGCGCATCGCTCCGTAGATCGAGCCGGGTTTGACGTTGGCGACCTCCTCCAGCCGCCAGGTCAGCAGCTCCCGACGGACGTCGTAGCCGTGCACCGGTTGCAGGATGCGGATCGCCCCCAGCACCAGCATCCGAGTTGCAGAAAACATGCAGCAACACTAGTCATGCTTGACTAGGCAAGCAGATCAACGGCGGTTCCCTGGCCGCACTCCGCGCCCCGCCTGGCGCGCCTCGACGCTCCGCTCCAGGACCGACACCATCACCGCCGCCAGCTCCCGACCGCTTCAGCGCTGACCGAGGCGAGAGGGCCATCACGCCCAGCCCAGCTCGTCGAGTCGGGAGTCGGAGATCCCGAAGTGGTGAGCCACCTCGTGGATCACCGTGGTGGCGACGATGCGGACCAGATCGGCCTCGTCGGCGGCCAGGTTGGTGATGGGGCCACGGAAGATGGTGATGTGATCGGGCATGGCACCGCCGTAGGACAGCGGGGAGCGCCGGGTCAGATCCACACCCTGGTACAGCCCGAGCAGGCTGCCGTGGCGGCCGTCGAGCTGCTCGGAGGTCGGCCAGTCGGCGACGGTGACGGCCACGTTCTGCATCTGGGTACCGAGCGCCTCGGGGATGCTGTCGAGGGCGTCGGCCACCAGCTGCTGGAACGACCCTTCGTCCACTTCCACGGTCATGACCTCATCATGACCTCGATGAGCGCCCCCTACTTCGCGTGGGCGCCCACCACGACGATGCTCCCCTACCATGTCGGCGGTCAGTCACCTCGCAGATCGCTGGCCGTTGTGGCGCCGAGACGGTCTCCTCGGGTCAGGCACAGTCGCCCCGTCGAAGTAGTCGCGAAGATCCTCGATCAGTCCGAGTGGGGCGTCGGCGAAGTAGTTGGTCTTCGCCACGCAGTGGCCCGCCCGTCCGCCCGCCCGTCCGCGAACGAGCGGGCCGGGCAGCCGAGTTCCTCATGCCGGGTCCTCGGGGGCCCGCCCCCGAACCCCCCGCTGCCGCCCTCCGCTTCGCTCCGGTTGCCCCCAGCAGATCGCCGACAGGCTCTCGTGCTGATCGAAGACTGAACCGACGCGACACCATCACGCTTCCGGTTGGACATCGATGCGGCCGCAACGATCCGTTAAAAGCCCGACCGGCCCGTACCGACAGACCGAAGGATCAGACGACCCGTTCTGTCCCTCCATGACTGTGATGAGGGTTCCGGTCGGTGAGGCATGGCAGAATCCGCGCATGGAGCGGGCGGGGATGGACGTCACGATCGAAAACCCACGATGAGCGGACCGGGATGGGGCCCGCCGCCGGGTTGGTACCCCGATCCGTGGGATGGCCGGATGCAGCGCCGATGGGACGGGGCGAGTTGGACGGCGGACGCCGCACCGGCACCGGCATCTGCACCGGAACCTGCACCGGGGGGACTGTCAGGCCTTTTGGACTGGGAAGAAGCAATGACGCCGTGGGTGCGTTGGGCGGTGATCATCTTCCCGGCGCTGTCGATCCTGGTGTGCTTGGTCACCTGGGCAGACGCGTCAGGTTGGGCACAGTACTTCCACGGGCTGCGGGTTCTGTTCGACAACATCGGCCGGGTCCCTCCGCCGAAGCCGCCGACTGTGCCCGTAGCGTCGTACGCCGGCAGCTTGGTCATCGCCCCGGAGATCGTTTTTGCCATGTGGCAGTACCGAGCGGCCACGTTCGCAAGGGCTCTTCAGTATCCCGCCCGTCACGGCCCGGGCTGGGGGATCGGTGCCTACCTGGTCCCGATCGCCGACCTGTTCGTTCCTGTGCAGGCGCTCGGCGATTGCCTCCCGCCAGGAGATCCCGGCCGTCGGTTGGTGACCAGGACCTGGGCGGCGCTGTTGGTTGTCTCTGTGCTCCAGTTGCCGATGATCGTGTTCCTAGCCGAAGCCCGTCCGGTGGGCCTGGCTTTCATGGTGGTGGTCATCGCCGCCGACCTGGTCCTCGTGCATTGGGGCCGTCAGATGGTGGACGCCATCGCCGACAACCACCGACAGGCCACGGGTCGGAGCCGACAGGCCTAGTCGTGGTCTAGTCGGGGTGGCCCGGACTGAACCTTTCCTCGAACGTGCCCTCGCCGGCATCTGGCGTGGAGCAAGTGCGGTCTGGCCCGCCGGACCGTTTGTCCGTAAGAGGGGTCTGGGGTTGGCCCCGTCATCTGGCGTTAGGCGCAAAGCTGGCCCGGAGGCTGGCCATCGGGAGGCCAGATGCTTCTGAAACGGCGGTTGGATCAGGCGCAGGGAGCACTCGGCTGGCCTGTCCTCGTCACTGAGTGACGGCATGGCCGAACTTGGGGGCGCGATTCCACCTTGACGTGGAATCCTGCCCCCAAGTTCGGGTTCCCCGCCGCCGCGCCGCCCCCGCCGGCCGCCAACGCCGCCACCGCGCAGACGGCGTTGGCCGGCCGGGCCGGGATCACACGAAGCGACCCTGGAGGCGCTTGGGTATGGAATCCAGGACGTAGCTGGTCAGGACCTTCAGGTGCGCGCTGGTGACCAGCACGATGGCGTAGCTGCCACTGGTCCCGGACTGAGCTCGGTCCACCTGACCGTCGGCGAAGGTGCCTTTCCACGCCACCGCACACACCGTGGTGTCCTGGTCGGCGGTGGCCCGATCGGCGGGCGGAAGGCGGGCCGACACTTTGTCGGCGGGGATGCGGTGGACGCCCAGGAGCTTGGCCTTGGGTGCGTGCAGGGCCCCCGAGGCGGTGGGGATGGCCCGGTAGCAGGCGGAGACCGATCCGTTGGACATGGTGGGGACCGAAGGGCGCGAACAGCCCGTCCCCACCGTCGCGGCGACCAGGGCAGCCACCGTGGCGACCGCCACCCGGGCCCGGCTCATGTCTGGACCCCCGCCTGTCCGGCCAGCACCAGCGGCGGGCGGTCCCGAGCCCGGCGGTGGCTGACGGTGAGGACACCCAACGTGCCCCACCCGATGGGCAGGACGAGCCAGAAGCTGAGGACCCGGTAGACGAGGACAGCAGCGACGGTGGATGCCTGCGCTCCGCCGAAGGCCACCAGGGCCACGGTCAGGCTGCCCTCGACGACCCCCAGGCCGCCGGGGGTGATGGGCAGGTTGGTTGCCAACTGGGCTGCCGCGTAGGCCAGGAGCAGGCCTCGCCAGGGCACGTTGGCTCCCACGGCACCGAAGGCCAGGGCCAGGCAGCCCAGGTCGAACAGCCAGTTGCAAGCCGCCCACGCGGTGGCCCACCCCCAGTCCGCCCATGTCGGGGAGATGGTCCCGACCTTGACGAGTGCCTCGTGGACCATGGTGTGAGGGTCGCCGGCGGGGCGGTGGATGACCCGCTTGGACAGGCGCAGCAGGCGAATGGTGTGACCGATGAACCAGGTCCGATTGCTCCACGCTGCCACCACCACCGCAGCGAGGACGACGAGGCCGATGATGACCGAGACCAGACCCAGGGCGGAGCCGGCACTGGCGGCCATGGCCAGGCCCACCCCGGCAAGGGCCGCCAGGGCGATGAATGACGTCGCCGTCATGGCCACCAGCACCCAACCCGACAGGACCTCGTCGGCGCCGAAGCGGCGAAACTGGCGGAACGACCAGGCCGCTGACACCACGATGCCGCCGGGCAGGGTGGTCTGCAGGGCGTTGCCGGCCAGGGTGACGCTGGTCATGGGCCACAGCGCCACCCGCACGTTGCCGGCGCCCAGCAGCCGACGCTGCATGCCGGCGAAGGCGACGTAGCTGGCCGCCTCGGCGACGGCGGCCAGGACCACCCATGCCCAGTGCAGGTGGCCGAGGTAGGCGGTGGCCCCGCTCAGCTCGTCGGTCTTGCCCGATACCGCGTAGATGGCCAGGCCGCCGAGGACCAGACCGATGACGTAGCGAACGACGCGCCACACCCGCAGCCGGGTGCTGACGACCACGACCGGCCCGGTGGCCGGCGGGTCGGGGGCGGGGAGCGCTTCCACGGGCTAGGTCCATGATCGCATCCCGGGGCGTGGAAGGTTCGCCGGACCGACTGGGGACGCTCATTGCCATCCCAGGTCCCACCCGGCGTCGCGCTCCGGCGTCTCTCGTCCCGCTTCGGGCGCCGGTCGTCGCGCCTCGGGCACCGTTCGCCCGGTGTCGACCTCGGTGTCGATGGCCAGCCGACGGATCTGCCGGCTCCTGGCCGTCCGCCCCGGCGGGCTGTCGGGGAGCGATCCCAGGGATCGGCACCGCTCGTCGCCGGGGGAGACCTCCAGGGCGTGGGTCAGCAGATCCTCGCGGTCCTCGACGGCCTGGCCCAAACCGTCCCAGCGGGCCAGATCCTCGGCGTTGCCGGCTATCCAGCGGTCCCGGGTGGCGGCGCGTCGTTCGACCTGCGCGGACCGTTCCTCGACGGCCGGGTCAGGTCCCCTGGCGGTGTCGGCCCGCCACCGTCGCTCGTCGGCGATCTCCCGGCGCGCAGCCGTCTGGTCGGGGGGCAGGCTGGCGGCCAGGGCGGCGCCCAGGCGGCGTTGCTCGGCAGCCAGGTCGGCCCGGGGGCGCCCGGCTCGCCTCGGTGCTGCGC
>JALZAH010000279.1 GCA_030948425.1 Actinomycetota bacterium | reverse complement strand
GGCCCAACGTCAACTCATCGACCGCACCATCTCTGAGGTCGAAGAGGAAGCCACGGCCGCGGACGGATCGAAGGCCGACGGATCGAAGGCCGACGGAGTGAAGGCCGACGGAGTGAAGTCCTAGGTGCGCGAGAGCATCCGCGGGTTCAGCGACGCCGTCGTCGAGGACTGCTCGAGCGCCGACCGTCTCAGCGGCCTGGCCGACGAGATGGAGGGCGTGAGCAGGCTCGTGGCCGACAACCCTGCCCTCCGCCTCGTCCTGGCCGACCCGGGCCTGGCGGCCCATGTGCGCCGCAGCGTGGTCACCGACCTGTTCGCTTCGCAGGTCAGCGACGCCTGCGTGCGCCTCCTCGTCTTCGTCATCGATGCCGACCGGGCCACGGAGTTCACCCAGAACCTGGCGTGGCTGACCCGCTTCGTGGCCGCGGCCAGGGACGGGATGCATCCCGTGCACGACGGACCGCTCGGTCGCACGGCGGCCACCGAGCGCGCCGATGGTTATGCCTCGGCGGTCCTCGAGGCGGTCACGGCCGACGACGGCCTGGGTGACGTCGAGGACGACCTGTTCCGCTTCTCGCGCGTCGTCCTCGGCTCCGACGAGCTCACCGAGGCGCTCACCGACATCCGCACTCCCCTCGAGGCCCGCCGGGGTGTGGTCAACGACCTGTTGTCATCCAAGGTCACCGGAGCCTCCACCCGCCTGGCCGTCTACGCCGTGCTCGTCAGTCGGCCCCGCGACTACATCTCGGTGCTGAGCGCCCTGGTCGAGCGGGTCGCCGAGGAGTCCCAGAGGCAGGTGGCCGAGGTCCGGGCCGCCACAGAGATGACCGACGAGCAGCAACGGCGCCTGGGCGCTGCCCTGACCCGGATCCTCGGCCATGACGTCGACGTGCGGGTCATCGTCGACCGAAGTGTCCTCGGTGGTTTCGTGGCCAGCGTCGGCGACTCGGTGGTGGACGGTAGCGTCCGGCACCGCCTCGAACAGCTGAGAGACCGTCTCGTGCTACCCGGGGCGAACGTCAACACCCGATGAGCGGAAATTTGATGAGGGAGCCTTCATGGCAGAGCTGACAATCAACGCCTCAGATATCACCGAGGCCCTCCGCCGCAACGTCGAGGATTTCGACCCCGGCGTGTCGCGCGAGCAGGTGGGTCGCATCCGCGACGTCGGCGACGGCATCGCTCACGTGACCGGTCTGGCCGACGCCGCCGTCAACGAGCTGCTGGAGTTCGAGAACGGGGTTGTGGGATTGGCCCTCAACCTCGACGAGGACGCCATCGGCGCCGTCGTGCTCGGCGAGGTCGGCAACCTGGCTGAAGGTCAGATCGTGCGGGCCACGGGGCGGATCCTGTCCGTTCCCGTCGGTGACGCCCTCCTCGGCCGGGTGGTCAACCCTCTGGGTGAGCCCGTCGATGGCCAGGGACCGCTCTCCGACAGCGTGCAGCGGCGCCTCGAGGTCCAGGCACCGGGCATCATCGACCGCCAGCCGGTCAGTGAGCCGCTGCAGACCGGGATCAAGGCCATCGACACCATGACGCCGGTTGGTCGGGGCCAGCGGGAGCTGATCATAGGAGACCGCAAGACCGGCAAGACGACCGTCGTCGTCGACACCATCCTGAACCAGGCCGGCCAGGGCGTGAAGTGCATCTATGTGGCCATCGGCCAAAAAGGGTCCTCGGTCGCCCAGACCGTGGACACGCTGCGGGACCGCGGGGCCATGGAGTACACGGTCGTGGTGAACGCTCCGGCCTCGGAGCCGGCACCATTCAAGTACCTCGCCCCCTACGCCGGTTGTGCCATCGGTCAGCACTGGATGGAGAACGGCGAGCACGCCCTCATCATCTACGACGACCTGTCCAAGCAGGCCGAGGCCTATCGCCAGCTGTCGCTGCTGCTGCGCCGACCGCCGGGCCGGGAGGCGTACCCGGGTGACGTGTTCTACCTTCACAGCCGCCTCCTGGAGCGAGCCGCCAAGCTGTCCGACGACAGGGGCGGGGGCTCGCTGACCGCCCTGCCGATCATCGAGACCAAGGCCGGTGACATCTCCGCGTACATCCCGACGAACGTCATCTCCATCACCGATGGTCAGGTCTTCCTCGAGACCGACCTGTTCTACGCTGGTGTGCGTCCCGCCATCAACGTGGGCAACTCGGTGTCCCGGGTAGGCGGGGCCGCCCAGATCAAGGCCATGAAATCGGTGGTCGGCACCCTCAAGACCGATCTGGCCCAGTTCCGTGACCTGGAGTCGTTCGCCACGTTCGGCTCCGAGTTGGACAAGGTGTCGCAAGCCCAGCTGGATCGTGGCTACCGGCTGACCGAGCTGCTCAAGCAGCCTCTCAACGCCCCGGTGCCGGTCGAGGAGCAGGTGGTGGTCATCTTCGCCGGAACCAAGGGCTACCTCGACGACGTCCCGGTGAGCGACGTGCGCCGCTTCGAGACCGAACTGGTGCAGCACGTCAAGAGCAACAACGCCGACATCCTCGACCACATCCGCGAGAAGCTGTCCCTGCCGGACGGTGACCAACTCGAGGATGCCGTCAAGTCTTTCAAGAACCGGTTCTCCCCCGACACCGACAGGTCGTCGTCAGGCGGCAAGGGCTCCGAGGGTTCCGAACAGTCCGGGGATTCGGGGACCTCTGACGATTCCGAGAGCTCCGAGAGCTCCGAGAGCTCGAAGGACTCGGACGGCTCCGGGACAGAGAAGTCCGGCGACGCCGAGAAGTCAGGCGATGCCGACGCCACCACCTCCGAGAGCAAGTAGGACCGGTTCGGCATGGCTGGTGGCCAGGAACGCACGCTGCGGAGACGGATCCGCAGCATCCAGTCGACGAAGAAGATCACCCGGGCCATGGAGCTCATCGCCGCCTCGCGCATCGTCAAGGCCCAGCAGGCCATCGCCGCCGCCCGGCCCTACGTGGAGAAGATGGCCGAGGTGGTCAGCCACCTGGCCGACACCCCCGACGGGCGGGAGCACCCGCTGTTCCGGGAGCCGGACTCGGTCGGCAAGGCCGTCGTCATCGCCATTGCGGGCGATCGCGGTCTCTCCGGGGCCTACAACTCGTCAGTCATCCGGGCCACCGAGCGGGTCTTGGCGGAGCGCTCCGAGGCGGGCGCCGAGGTGTCCGTGGTGGCGTCGGGCCGCAAGGTGATCAACTACTTCCGCTATCGGGATCGCCAGCTGGCGGCCAGCTTCACCGGGTTCTCCGAGCGGCCCACGTCGGCTGACGCCAAGGAGATCGCCGATGCGGTGATGGAGCCGTTCACCGCTGGTGATGTCGACGAGATCACGCTGGTGTACACCAACTTCATCTCCGTCGGGACCCAGCGCGTCGTTGTCCGCAAGCTCATCCCCCTCGACCCCGAGGCCGCCAACGAAGGTTCTGACGGTGACGGGCGCAGTGACGACGGCGACGGCGGCCGTGGAGATGGCGACCGGGATTCCTCGGCCCGAGGCTCCTCGGCCGGCGGGGACTCCGCCAAGAGCAAGGCCGACTACGAGTTCGAGCCCGACCCCGGCGAGATCCTCGACCGGTTGCTGCCGAGCTGGCTGCAGGCGGAGATCCTGGCCGCCCTGCTTTCGGCGTCGGCGTCGGAGTACGCAGCCCGCCAGCGGGCCATGAAGGCGGCCACCGACAATGCCGACGACCTGATCAAGACGCTCAGTCGAATCATGAACCGAGCGCGCCAGGATGCCATCACCACCGAGATCATGGAGATCGTGGGTGGCGCCGAGGCCCTTCGCGGCGGCGAGGACCATGGCAGCGCCACCGAGAGCTATGAGTCGGCCGAAGCCCGGCCGGCATAAACCCACTTCGTTCGTCAGAGGATTTCAGGAGTCATCATGACCACAGCCGTCGAGGAACCGAACACGGAGACCACCGAGACACGCGACGGGCGCGTGGTCGCCATCGCCGGACCGGTGGTGGACGTCGAGTTCCCGCCCGACTCGTTGCCCGATGTCAACTACGCCGTCGAGATGGACGTCGAGCTCGAGGGCGAGACGTCCACCGTCATCGCCGAGGTGGCCCAGCAGATCGGTGACGGCC
>JALZAH010000250.1 GCA_030948425.1 Actinomycetota bacterium | reverse complement strand
GGCGGGCAGAACCCCGAAGTTGCGCAGGCTCAGGTGAAGCCGAACTGAACCGACTCTGAGCCACCCGCGTCGGCCCGGCGGGGTGCCGACCCCTAGCCTCGATTGTTCGTCTGGCAACTTGACGTTGAGCTGAGCGGGAGTTTCCCGGCCCGAAGGCGGTCACGGAGGGTGGCAATCGGTAACCGGGGCGTCGTTGATGAAGCCTCTGGGCTTCGATCGGTTGGTGCGCCTCGGTAGAACGTTCTGGGCCGGCACGTGCCCGGCGGCGACCTCAGCAGAGGGCGGTGCGGAGACGGCCGAAGGCGGCATCGAGCTGGTCCCGCCACGGCCACGTCTCGTCGATTCGCAGGTAGACATCGCGGCCCCGGCGGGCGATGCGGGCGGCGACGTGGAGCAGCTGGTAGCGCAGCGTGGCCGGCTCGGCGCGGGCCATCGCCCCGTCGAGGCACAGCATTGCCGTCCATGCCAGCAGGTCGGCGGCCACCATGACCGTGGCCAACCACGCCTCGTTGCGCACGAAGTCCTCGAACGGGAAGTTCCTGAGCCCGGACGCTTTTGCACAACGGATGCGGTCCTCCACTCGGGCATGGCGGCGCTGCCGCAGCTCCAAGGGCGGCGGCTTTCCCTTCGAGGAGGTGAGGAAGCAGGTGTGGCGGAAGCCCTCGGAGGTGTCGAACAGCGACAACTGCGCCCCGGGGTGGGGCCGTTCACGCCGGCAGATGAGCCGGACGCCGGCGGGCCAGGTGCGAAGGTCGGCCAGCTTCGTGAGCTCGGTGACCCATGCTCCCGGTCGCACCCGGCCATCGGCCTCGACGGCCTGGGACCAGTCCTCCTCCTGGACGAGCATCAGGGCGTCGCGCACCCGGCCGTCCACGTCGAAGCCAATGGAGAAGTCGATATTGCGCTCCACCAACGCATCGACGAAGCCGTGGGTGGCCCCCGCCGAGTCGGCCCGGGCCAGGACCGGGTGCAGCACCGAAGCCGGGTCGTCGCCGGGTGCGTGGCCGGCCCGCCACGCCGGCGGCAGTTGGGCCAGCGCGGCGTCGAGCATCTTGACGTGGTCGGCGGCGACGTTGGCCCCGGCGTTGCCGGGACGGAGCATGCCGGCCAGGAACTCGGTGGTCTCGTCGCACCACACGCCGAGGGGATGGAAGCCGAAACCACGTTTGTACGTCGGCTTGGCGTCCTGCTTTTCGGAATGGGCGTCGACGAGAGTGGCGTCGAAGTCGAGGGTGACCGTGCTCGGTGCGCCACCGGCGGCCCATATCACCGACCGAGCCGCGGCCCGGGCCGAGTCGATGCCACGCAGTTCTCTCCCAGTGACCGCCTCCACCGCCCGCCATGCGGTGGGATGGGAGGCGACAGGGCCGAACAGTGCCTCCTGGTTGCGCAGCACGGCCAGCTTGGAGAGACAGTCGCCGCCGTCGGCGATGGCCACGGCCAGATGGGTGAGCACGACGCCGGGGTCATGGGTGTGCCAGGAGATGCCGCAGTCGCCCATGGCCACCGACAGCGCCCTGGTCAGCCCCGAGCGGTCCGCCATCTCCGCCAGTAGCGCCGTCCCCGCGTGCGACACCAACCCCTCACCGTCGGTGGTCACCTTCGCGTGCCGCACCGACTGGGTACGATGTACCTTCAAGGAGCCCTTCTTTCCTGGTCGATGCGTGCTTTGAGAACTCGCATTCTTCCAGGCCAGAAGGGCTTTTACGCGGACGCGCGACCCTTCAGCACGGGGTCGGACGAACAATCGAGGTTAGTGGAAGCAAGTCGAGGCTGAAGTTCCACTAATGCGGTGAAAGGGCAAGAACAGCACCGAGTTGCCGCTTCCACCAACAGGCGGAGCCTTCCTCGATCGGGCCGGTGCCCTCCCGGCCGTGGTCACGCATCCCGGTCCGTCGACCCCCGAACCGCCTCTGACCAGCCCGTTCGTCCATTCCGTGGCACCGTGCCCGAACGCCATTAGTGGAAGCGTTCTTGGCCGTTCTGGCACGTTTACCCAGATGACCCCCACCACGGCGAGGAGGTCCCCCCTCGAAGAGCACTACGTGGCCTCACGCTCCCAGCGCACCCGCTCGGTGCTCACCTTCTTCGCCCAGGACCACGCCTCGACCGAGATGGTCTACGCCAACGCCGACGTCACCAAAGCCGAGCAGGCCCGGGAGGTGATCGCCTTCGCCGAGTACTGGTCGCGCGTGGCCGGGGCCGACCCGGGGCTGCTGGTGTTCGACTCCAAGCTCACCACCTACGCGATGCTCGATGAGCTGGCGGCCCGGGGCATCACCTTCCTCACCCTGCGCCAGCGCGGCCCCAAGGTCCTCGCCGCCCTCGCCACCCTTCCCGCATCGGCGTGGACCCCCCACAACCTCAAACGCGCTGGGCGCTACCGCCACCCGCAGGTCAACGAACAGGTGGTCCGCCTCAAGGGCATCGACCATCCCCTGCGCCAGATCGCCGTGCGCAACATCGGCCACGACCAGCCGACCTTGTTGATCACCATCGACCTCACCACCCCGGCCAAGGACCTGTTCGGCCGCTACGCCGAGCGGATGATCATCGAGAACGAGCTTGACGCCGACATCTCCGGGTTCCACCTCAACGCCCTGTCGTCGGGGCTGCCGCTCAACGTCGACGTCGACACCACCCTCACCGTGCTGGCCGGCAACTGCTACCGCCTCCTGGCCCGCAAGCTGCCCCGCTACGAGCTGGCCACCCCCGACCGGCTCTGGCGCCACTTCCTCGACACCACCGGCAAGGTCGTGGTCCACGACGACCACGTGCGCGTGGACTTGGCCCTTCGCACCTACACGCCGGTGCTCATCGACGCCGGCTTCCCCGAGCTCGACGTCGCGATCCCATGGTGGGGCGGCAAGACCCTGCGCTTCGGCTTCCCGCCCCGCTGAGGACCTCAAGGGGACTATCGCAACGAACCCTGCCGAGGATCGAGGTTAGGGGTCATCCGCCGCAAGTGCCTTCGCACGTGTTTTTGACGAAGTCGTAGAAGTCCTTGCCGGCCGAGATCACATTCACCGCCAGCCCGAGCTTGCCGGGCGCCTCCTTGGCCTCCTTGGACACCACGCCGATCAGGACTGGCTCGGTGGTGATCGTCCGGTACGGGCCGTCGTCGATGACGACGAGCGCGCGGCCTTCAACCCAGGTGATGGTTGTCGGGGCCGGGGCCCGATGCTCCCTAATGTCCTTGATGGCCGCCCACCCGCTCTTGGCGACCCCGATCTTGTCTCCGCTGGAGATAGCGGCGCCCAGATCACCGCCTGGGACCAGTCCGGCCGCAGTCTTGAGGGCGCCGTTCAAGTCATCGGCGACCTTGCCCCGATCCCCGCCGTTCAGGGTGTTGAGCCCGTCCACGAGCGCCAGTCCGACACAGCGCACCACGCTGGCGATGGTCTCGCCCATCTTTAGCTGGGACGTCGCGTGAGTAAGAAGGGCGGCGAATTCGACGGTCAGGGTACCGGTCGGGTCGAAACGGTTGACCGGGTCGTTGCCGCCGTACACGTACGGGTTCACCGACGAGATCGGATCCTGGCTGAGGAACCGGCCGATGCCTGGATCCAGGTACCGGGCCCGGTTGTAGTACAGCCCGCTCTTGGCGTCGTACTCCCGACCGGCGAACAGGAATGGGTTGGCCGGGGCACCGGCGCTGGCGGTCGGGGTGCCGAAGGCGTCGTACCCGTAGGTCGCCACCGTCGCCCCGCTTGCGTTGGTCAGGCCGGTGACATTGTTGTGGCCGTCCTGCAGGTAGAAGTAGCGCTGGCCGCCTCGCGTCATTTCGAGGGGCTGATCGACGCTGGCGTAGGCCCACGAGGCCGTCATGGTATTGGTGCCGTCGAACTCGATTGCGGCGTTCATGCCGTCGTAGCCGTAGCGCGTTGTAGTGCCGCCTTCCACCTTCTCGACCCGTCGGCCCAAGGGATCATAACGGAACGAGGACGTGGTGTTGTCGGGGAACTGGATGCCCTTGAGCTGTCCGTGGCCGTCCCACGAATAGACGGTCTTGGCGCCCGATCCGATCGCTACCTTGCTCACGAGTCGTCCGTCGCTGTCGTAGGAGTAGCTGAACTGCCCATCTGAGGTGAGCTGGCTGGCGCTTCCGTACGAGTACGACTGGGCGGTGGGCGCGGAGGACGACAGGCGGTTGCCCGCCAGGTCATAGGTGAACATAGCCGCCGGGCCGGCGGCCGGAGCCGCCTTCACCAGCTGTCCGAGGGCGTCGTAGCTGTAGGCCGTACTCGCCGAACCAATGGTCGACGAGTTCACCTGACCGTTGGCGTCGTAGGTGTACGCGGCTGCCGCCACCTGGGCGGTGGGCGTGCTCGAGGTACGTGATGTCAGGTTGCCCAGGGCGTCATGAGTGAGCTGGTCGGTGATGGAGTTGGGCCGGCTCATCGATGTCAGTCGGGACAGGGAGTCGTACCCCAGTGTGAACGCCCCGCCACTGGTATCCGTGATTTTGGTCAGCCTCCCCAGCGCGTCGTAGCTGTAGCCCAACGTGCCGTCGGGCCCGGAGCGACTCGTTGTTCCGCCGTCGGCGTCATAGTTGTACGAGAAGGTCGTCGTGGGCAGCGATGGGCCGCTCGACTGCTCCGAAACGAGGCGGCCGAGCACGTCGTAGCTGTGCTGGATCGTGGCGGTGCCGTTCTGCATCGTCGTGGCCCGACCGAACGCATCGTAGGTGAAGCCGACGGTGTCACCGCTGGACATGGACTGGTTGGTCAATCGCCCGTCGCCGTCGTAGGTGTAGGTGGTCGTGACACCGTTGCGGTCGGTTTGGGTCGCCAGACGTTGTGCGCCGTCGTACGTGGCGGTCGTGGCATGGCCCAAGGGGTCGGTTTCCGTCACCAGCTGATCGAAGCTGTTGTAGGTGTACGCCCATCGCTGGCCGTTGCCGTCCGTGACCGACGTGATGTTGCCGTCGGCGTCGTACGTGCGCGACGTGGTCGAGCCACCGGCCTTGACGGACACGATGTTGCCGCCCGGGTCGTAGCTGGCCTGCCACTGGTTCCCCAATGGGTCGGTGACGTTCACCAGGTGGCCGGCGCTGTCGTAGTCGTAGCTGGTGGGGCTGCCTGCCGGGTCGGTCGCCATGGTCAGATGACCGGCGCCGTCGTACGTCAGGGTCACGGTCGACCCGTCCGCCCGCCGGATCGCGGTCGGCTTTCCGGCGGCGTCGTACGTGGCCGACTCCTGGACAGTCCCGAGCGCGTCGACAACAGTGAGAAGGTTGCCCGACTGGTCATAGGTGAAGTCGTCCGAGGACCCGAGCGGGTTGGTCGTCTGGGTGACGTCGCCAACGCTGTCGTAGGTGGTCTTGCGAGTGGCGCCCGAGGCATCGACCATGCTCGTCGGCCGCCCGACAGGATCGTAGCTCATGGTCGTGGTCTGAGCCGCGCCGCCCTTCGGCACCTGGACCCGGCGGATCAGGTCGCCCAGATCGTCGAAGCTGTACACGCTTGTGAGCTGCCCAAGGGGGTCAGTGGTGGTCTGCCGCTGTGCGGCCACGTCGTTCGCAATGGTGGTCGTGTGCCCAGCACCGTCGGTTATCGCCGTGACCCGTCCCGAGGAGTCGTAAGTGACGGCGTTGAGCACCTGGCCCCCGCTGCCGATGGAGTCCAACAAATGGTGGCCGGCGTCGTAGTGATAGGCGATGACGTTGCCGTTCGCGTCGGTGGAACTGACGAGGTCGCCGGACGAGGAATACGCATACGACAGCGTTGTCCCGGCGGGCCCAGTGACCGCGGTGATGCGGCCCTGGCCGTCCCTGGTGAAGGTCAGGCTCTGACCGTTGGTGGAATGCAACCCGGTGCCGTCTACCGTGACCGCATTCCCGTTCGGGTCGGTCTCCGAAACCAGCCCGCTGGCGACGTCGAGGACCAAGACCCGTCCGTTACGGGTGGTGAGGGTAAACCGCTGGGGGTTGAAAATTTTACCGCCGTCGTCGACCAGATCACCGCTGGTGGTTAGCCCGAGGCTGGCCGGCGAACTCAGCCTGGAGGTCGTACCGGTGCCGGGCCTGGCGGTGAATGCGGCGTTGGCCGCATTGAACAGAGTGCTCCCGCCCTGCGGCGTGAAGTCGAACTGCTCCTCGTGACCATCGGGGAACGTCACGGTCACGTAATGGGGGGTTGTGGTGCGGAAGGCGTAGAGGCACAACGCTCCGAAGCAATTCGTGCCGTACTGGACCCATCCGCCCGCTCCGAGCTTGCGGTTCGTGCTCGTGCGGAAGTTGGAGACCGCAACGTGCCAACCGACGCCGAAGTCTCCGATGCGGGCGTCGGTGCTGTCGTAGGTACGAGACACCTGCATCTCGAACCCGTTGACCGGTACGTCGAGGTCGTGGTAGGTCGTGACGTAGCGGCCGAGCTTGAGGTTGCCGGTAACCGCCACACTCGTGTCGAGAACCTGGACGCCGCCACCGCTCGCTGTCGCAGTGATCGCCAGGGTGTAGGTGTCGTCGGGTAGAAGCGTCGGGTCGAAGGTCGCCAAGGTGGCTGGCGGCTTGCCGGTTCCGCTGGCAAGAGTCACCACGGGTGATCCCGTGGCTTCAGCTTGGTAGGTAACGCTCCACGTCTTGATCGACTGGCCGCTCGGTGGGCTGATGGTGGCCGTGACGGGAACGGGCATGCTGACGATCGCACCGTCCGCCGGCGACGGGGAGGTGACCGACGGGGGCAGTGGCCCGGGAGGTCCAGCCGGTGACGTCACCCACTGGACGCTTGCGGCGTTGGAGACGGTCTGGAGACCGGAAATGAGCGCGGTAGCGCTGACGGCGTCCGTTTCTGCCGCCACACCGACATAGCTCACCGTGGCGACACCGGCTGGGTCGGTCGTGGCTTTCAGTTGCTGGTTGTCGGGAGCCTTGTTCCCGCCGTTGACGGTAACGACGATAGGTAGCTTCGGGACCGGCTTGCCGGCGACGTCCATCGCCTGGACAGTGATTGCCTGGCTCTGGCCGACGGTGGCGGTGCGTGTCTTCGGTGCGATGATGAGGGTGACCGCCGGAGGCAGCGGGACGTTGATGGCGGTACCTCCGCCCCCGATGCGGTCCCATGCATGGGATTCATTGCCTTGGCATGCAGCGTCAAAGCCCTTCGTGTTGAGTACCTGGTTGCTGTCGTCGAAGCTGGTGGTAGCTCCAGCCATCGTCAGATTGACGCGCGGGATGATGTTGTTGTTTTGTCCACAGCCGGCATTAGAGAAGTCCGAGCTATCGAAGTTGTCACCGCCTGTCCCAGTGAGGATGAGAATGTTGTGCGCTGGGATTGAGATGTTGTGGGGCCAGATGTCGAAATGCGCTCCGCCAATGTCGACCGTCACCTGGTCGAGATTGAGCGGCGTATTGGAGTTGTTGTCGAAACGCATGGCGCCGTCATCGCTGCCCCCACCAGGCAGGAAGACGACGTTGGGAGAATCCTTCCACGGGAACGGGAAGATGCTGCCAGCAGGCCGCAAACCGTCTGCGTAGGCGACGTAGACAGAGAGCGGTGATGTATCGGCGTTGAACGATGCGAGCGCGAGGGTGAGTGAGAGGTCCTGTCCACAGCACTCGAAGTAATCCAGCTCGTAGGGGTAGTGCCCCGGCGCTGGGAAGTGGATTGTCACGGGATACGTGCCGGGGTGTGCGCCGCTCGGCTGGTCCCACGCGCCGACCAAGGGATAGTTCTTGAACGCGGTTACTGCCGGTGTTGGCACGTTCTCGTAGGAGCCGCTCACACGTGTCGCGCTCCCGCCGACGCCGAGGAGGAACCCGTCATTGGCAACAACGTTGAAGGTCACGTCGCCGGCCTTCGCCACGACGAAGTCAGCGGTGAAGGCGGCGTCGAAACCGGACATCTTGGCGGTGCCGGCCTGCTGGCCGTTGCCCTGCGCGACGAGCGTCCCCGAGTAGTTGCCGACGAGGTCCGTAGTCAGGTCCGTGAAGGGCCGTGTCGACGGCGATACGCCGGAGTCGTTGTGGGGCACGATCCCGTCGGGCGGATTGAAATCGATCGTGGGGAAGCTTTGGGAGAACGCCGGCTTGTCACCGGGCTTGGCGACGAACGTTGTGGCCGCCGGGTCCTCGGGGAAGAAGTTGCCCTGCACGGGGGTCGTCGCTACCGCGGCGATGGAGGGCGCGGTCTGCGAGCCGCCGATGACGGTCGTATAGCTACTCGATAGCGGGCCGTACGCGTTGCCGTGGGCGTCTTTCCACGTGACGGACGCGGTGTCGACGAGGTTGCCGGCGGGCTGAGCGGCCGGGATGGCGTAGCTCGCCTGCGCCGTCGCCGATTGGCCAGGATCGAGAGACGGAGGGACAGCGGTCACCGTCCCTGTCGCCCCTCCGGGCAGTGAGTCCGTCACGGCCAGGCCCGAGGCGACGGCTTTGCCCGTGTTCGTGAGCGCCAGCGAGTACGTTGCGGACGTCCCGGGGTCGGCCTTTGCAGAGCCAGTCTTCGTGATGCCCACGACGGGCACGTGTTCGATGGTTTCCGCCGTGACGGTCGGTGTCGTCACGGCAGAGCCATTGGCAGCGGTCCCTGTTGCAGAGGCCGTAGCTTTGAGGGTCGAGCCCTCCAGCGCCGTCAGTCGGGTTCGGTAGTCACTCTCCGTCTCTGTCGCGCCTCGGGCAGCGGGCGCCGGCACGCTGTAGGTCGAAGTGAGGGTGGCGACGCCGTTGGGGCTGACGGATGCGAGGGCCGGCGTGGTGGACGGATCGAAGTGCGCAGTCGTTCCCGCCGGGTTCGTCAGGGTCACGCTGACCTTGGTCGCCGCTCCCGACTGGGCAGGGGCGCTGGGCTGGGAGCACGCGACGTGTTGGTGGTCATCGTCCCCGCCGGCAGCGGCGTCCTTGGCCGGTTGGAAGGGGTTGGTGAAGACGGCTTTGTCGACGAAGGGTTGGCTCGACGCTGGCGTTCGGGGAATGACCTCGACATGGAAGACGTTACGCAGCCGTCCCGCTTGGCGAGGGTCGCTCAGGAGCGCGATCTGGGCGGGAGACAGCGAGAGCGAGGCGGCGTAGGTCCACGAGGCGGCCGCCTTGTCGGCGATCACCGCCCCTGTAACGGGGTCGCCGCCACCGGGGTAGGTAACGCCGACCGCGGGGACAGCAGTGAGGTTGAGGTTGAGACCTGAACCCAGAGGTGGGGCTGCGGCCGGGACATAGCCGGGTAGAGCGGCCGCCGCTCCCGCGAGCGGTACCCAAGCCTTGGTCGCCTCGGAGTAGTACTCGACGTCGTCGGAGTATGCAGCTGCGGTCGCGGGCTGAGAGGACCGACCGGTGACGGAGATGCCGCCGGAGAACGCGACGGTCGAAGACCGGTTGGAGACCGTGGCGGTGTACGTCAGCGTGTCGGCGGGAATCGCGTCATGACGGTCGACAGCCAGCGCCACGTCCACGACGGGAGTGACCTTGATCGAGGGGCAGTCGA
>JALZAH010000230.1 GCA_030948425.1 Actinomycetota bacterium | reverse complement strand
GGGTGGCACTACGCCGGGTGGGGCGGCGGTGGGTGGGTCTTTGCCCCTTCCACGCCGAGCGATCACCCTCGTTCGGGTTGAACGCCGAGGAGGGTCTGTACTACTGCTTCGGTTGCCGGGCGTCGGGTGACGTCATCACCTTCGTGCGCGAGCTCGACCATCTCGATTTCGCCGAGGCGGTGGAGTACCTGGCCAGCCGGGCCGGTGTCACCCTGCGCTATGACGACGGCGCCGGCGGGCGGGACCAACAACGCCGGGCCAAGGTCCATGACACCCTGGCCAAGGCGGTCGCCTGGTACCACGAGCGCCTGCTCTCCGCCCCCGACGCCGCAGCAGCGCGGGCCTACCTCCGAGGCGAGCGGGGTTACGACGGCGACGTGGTCCGTCGTTACCAGCTGGGATGGGCTCCCGACGGCTGGGATCAGCTGCTCAAGGCCCTCAAGGTGCCCGCCTCCGCGCTGGTGGACGCCGGTCTGGCCTACGTCAACGACCGGGGTCGCCACAACGACTTCTTCCGGGGTCGGCTCCTCTTCCCGATCTTCGAACCCGGCGGCCGGCCCGTCGGTGCCGGCGGGCGCGTCCTGCCCGGCGGCCGGGGACCGAAGTACAAGAACACCGCCAACACCGTGGTCTACGACAAGAGCCGCACCCTCTACGGGCTGAACTGGGCGAAGAAGGCGGTCGTGGACAACAACCAGGTGGTGGTGTGCGAGGGCTACACCGACGTCATCGGCATGGGCCTGGCCGGGGTCGGCGAGGCGGTCGCCACCTGCGGTACGTCACTGGCCGACGGGCACATTCGCCACCTCACCCACTTCGCCCGGCGCATCGTGTTGGCCTATGACGCTGACGAGGCCGGTCAGGGTGCGGCCGAGCAGTACTACGACTGGGAGCGTCGCTTCGAGGTCGACATCCGAGTGGCCAGCCTGCCCCGAGGTTCCGATCCCGGTGAGCTGGCTCGTCGTGATCCCGACGCGCTGCGCCGGGCGGTCGCCGACGCACGTCCCTACCTGGCCTTCCGCCTCGACCGCCTCCTGGCCCAGGCCGAGCTCGACACCGCCGAGGGCCGGGCCCGCGCTGCGGTGGCCGCCGTGGCCTTGGTCGGCGACCATCCGAGCGAGCTGGTCAGAGACCAGTATCTGATGGAGGTGGCCGACCGTTGTCGTATCTCCGCGGACCGCCTTCGCCAGCTGCCCGTCACCGCCGCCAACAGCGTCGCCTCGGGGGAAGGCCCGGGCCGGTCGAGGCCGGGACGGGACAGGAGCGGCGGTGTCTCCTCGGTTCGGCGCGCTCCAACCGATGCCGGCACGGGCGAACGGGCTGCCCTTGACGACTCGGTCCTCGACGCCGTCGCCCTCGGGGGTCCTGAGCTCGAAGCTCTGCTGCTGGCCGTCCACCGCCCCGAGGAGGTGGCCCATCGCCTGGAGGGCTGCCTGTTCGACCACGCCCTGGCCCGGGCCGCCTTCGCCGCCCTGTGCGCGGCGGAGACCCTGCATGACGCCATCGCCGACGCCGACCCCCAGGTGGCCTCCCTCCTGCGTCGTCTGGCGGTGGAGACCTGCGACGCCGACACCGACGACATCATGATCCGCCTGGTGGAACGAGCTGGGGCACGGGCGGTGGCGGATCTGTTGGCCGACATCCGCCAGGCCGAGGATGCCACACCGTGGGCCCAGAGCCTGTCCTGGCTGAAGCTGACCCTGGAGAACCTGCGGGCCGGAGAGCACCGCCGGGATGCCGAAGAGCGACTGGTACGCTGGATCGTGGTCCGAACCGGAGGGACGGTGTCCTCGGACAGCGGGGGTTCAGCGGACCCCCTCGAAGCTGCCGGGAACGCCGAAGCTGCCGGGCGCAAGCCGGATGCGATCCCGGCCGCAGGGATGGCGCCGTGACCGACGACGCCATTGCCCTGACCCCTCTCGGCGGCCCGGAGGTCAACTTCGTGGCGCTGCTCCTCCTTGGTCGGGAGCGAGGCTTCCTGACCCCCGAGGACGTCATGTCCGTCCTCGAGGATGTCGAGATCACCCCCAAGCTCATCACCTGGATCGTGGCCCGGGTCCGCTCCGCAGGGATCGAGTGGCGCGACGACCATGCCCTCGAGTCCGACGGGGCCCGGACCCCGTCGCCGGCGTCCACGTCGGAGGCGTTCGCCGAGTTGGCCGGCAGCGGCTCGTTTCGTCACCGTCCCCGCATGTCGATTGCCGATCAGCGCCGGGACCTGGATACGGAGACCGGGCCCAGCTCCGACCCCGTCCGGCTGTACTACAACGAAATCGGCCAGGTCCCCCTCCTCAGCGCCGCCGAGGAGGTGGTCCTGGCCCGATGTGTGGAGGCCGGCCTGGCCGCCGCCACTCGAATCGACGAGCGCAGCGACGCCGACGATCATCAGCGTGGCGGCGACGAGCGCCTCCGGGCCGAGGGTCTGGCCGCCAAGCGGGTCCTGGTCGAGGCCAACCTCCGTCTGGTGGTCTCCATCGCCAAGCGGTACCGAAACCGGGGCATGGCTCTCCTCGATCTGATCCAGGAGGGCAATGTCGGGCTGATGCGGGCCGCCGACAAGTTCGACTACACCAAGGGCTTCAAGTTCTCCACCTACGCCACCTGGTGGATCCGCCAGGCCATCACCCGGGCCATAGCCGACCAGGCCCGGACCATCCGCATCCCCGTGCACATGGTCGACACCATCAACATGGTCATTCGGGTGGAACGCCAGCTGCTCCAGGACCTCGGTCGGGAGCCGACCGTCGAGGAGGTGGCGGGACGGACCGAGTTGACCGCCGAGCGGGTGCGGGAGATCCTGCGGGTCTCCCAGGAGACGATCTCCCTCGAGGCACCCATGGGCACCGATGACTTCAGCCTGTCGGATCTGATCGAGGACCAAGACGCCGTGGCCCCGGCCGAGGCGGCGGCCCGCACCATGCTCAACGAGGCGGTCAACGCTGCGCTCTGTGAGCTCTCCGAGCGTGAGCAACGGGTCGTGCGCCTGCGCTTCGGACTGGACGACGGACAGATGCGCACCCTCGAGGAGGTTGGCCGGGAGTTCGGAGTGACCAGGGAGCGGGTTCGTCAGATCGAGTCCAAGACCCTGGCCAAGCTCCGTCATCCAATGCGCAGCGGTCATCTGCGGGACTACCTCGAGGGGGAATGACCGCGGCCGTCGAGGGCGGAACTGGGTCCGGTGGTGGATGATACGGTTGGGGAGCCGCTGGCCTTGCGCCCGCCCTTCGGGGGTAGCTCAATCGGCAGAGCAAATGGCTGTTAACCATTAGGTTGAGAGTTCGAGTCTCTCCCCCCGAGCTTCAGTTGGCGAAGTCCCAGCTCTCGCCCTGGTCGTAGCGACCGAGCACGTTCTTGGCCACCAGGATCTTGTGGATCTCGTCGGGTCCGTCGGCCAGACGCAGGGTGCGCGCCCCCTGATACATCTCGGCCAGCGGCAGGTCGTTGGAGACACCAGCCGCCCCCCGCACCTGGATGGCCCGGTCCACCACCCGGGTGGTAGGCCCCTCGGGGACCATGACCTTCAACGCCGAGATGTCGACCCGGGTGGTCGGCGTCGGCGCGGTCGATCTTCCCGGCAACATGGAGGGGTTGACGTTCATGGCCACGGTCTCGGACATGAGGCTCCTCTTCTTCGGACCTGCCCTGGAGGCCCGACGCCGGTGACGAGTCTGGGGGGAGCGGTGCCTGCCTGTCAAACGACGTCAAGG
>JALZAH010000223.1 GCA_030948425.1 Actinomycetota bacterium | reverse complement strand
GTGCGGGGTCAGGGGGCGGGTGCTCATGGGTGGTACTCCAGTCAGTTCGGTCGGGGGCCGGATGCCCTCGACGGTGGTGCCCGGGAACATGCGGCGAACCCGCTGCCTCGGCGTCGGTGTTGGCCTGGCGGGCGCTGCAGGGTCGGCTCACCGGTTCGGCCCCCGATTCGATTCGCCCGCACCGGTGACCCATCGGCGCTCGTCGACGGGCCTTCTCGGGCGTCTGGTGCGGCGGTTTTCGGCGTCGGGCCGTCATCGGGCATCACCGCGAATGGCGGCGGCCAGCTCGTCGAGCTCCGCTCTAGCCGCGGACAACCGTTCGTCGCGCGACTCTCGCAGCTCATTGGTTGCAGTCGGCACGTAACCGTGCGGTCCTCTGGTTGTGGGATTCACACTGGCACGGCCAAGCATCAGGCCCGCCCCGAGGTCGTCCACCACGCCAGTAACCAACTTCCGCACGGTCGCGTCGGGATAGGCCAGGCCCATGGCGATGATCGCCGGTTTCAGCTTCCGCCAATCGTCGAGCAAAACCTCGTGTCGCTTGATGTCCTCAGCGTGTCCCACGACGTCCTTGCGGAGGAACTCTGCCTCGGAAAGCGCCGAGTACACCGGCCCCAGGACCAGCGCTGCCTCCCGACGGCGAGCATCTCGACGGTCCTCCTCCCGGATTCGCGAGGCCCACCACTCAGCGAAGACGACACCAGCGGTACTCACGACGATGGCCACCAGGGCAATGGTGTTGCTCGGGGTCCAGCCCTCGACGGCCACTACCCAACTAGTCACGATCCGCCCACGTTTACGCGCAAGGGCTCGGTCGCGGCTACCCACTGGTACCGACCGTCGCAGCCCGGTCCCGGCTCGGCGTGGATCGCCGGCGGACAGATTGCTAGGTGGCCCTCGGCCAGGAGGTCGACACCGTCGGCGATGGGGCCGGAACGGACGTGCACGCCCGGGTGGGCAAACCACTGATGCCCTTTATGGCTACGGACCGTACATCCCGGCGTGTCATTCAAGGCCGGAGTTCCACGAAGCCAGCTGCGGCGAAGTCCCCGTCGAAGGCCAGGGCCTCACGGATCCGACGTCGGCGCATCGTGGCGAAGCTGGTGGCGTCGACGAATGAGTACTCCCGATCGTCTCGCCGACGGAGCCAGGCCCAGGCCTCGGCCTCAAGGGCTTCGTCGGTGGAGGAGACCTCGAGATTGGTCAGGGCGCCCAAGCGGTCCAAGAACCCGACGGCGGCGGCGTGCCCGAGCCGGCGCCGGGTAAGCGCCCAGGTCTCGCCGACGACGTGATTGGAAGTCAGCAGCCGCTCACGCCTGTGGGTCGTTGCCAACGCGGCAGCTTGGCCATGACGGCGGTCCAACCGGTCCTGAAGGCTGAACCAGAAGCTGGTATCGACGAATCTCACCGGCCGCTGGCCTTGCGGTCGGGTCCGTACACCACGGCGTCGATGTCGTCGACCCCGCCGTCTTCCAACCATCCGGTCATCGCCACCCATGCCGCATCGGGATCCGGCGATGACGCTGCCAGTTCTTTGGCGAGGCTGGCCCGGATGAGGGCGGCTTTGGAGACCCCCCGGCGCGCCGCCTCGGTAGTCGCCGCCCGGTCGAGTTCCTCCTCGAGGTGGATCTGTACTCTTCTCACCAGCGAGAGCCTACACACCTGCCGCGCGAACCCAGTGTGTATGTGTCAAGCGCAGGAAAACTGACAGTGGTGGCGCAAGCAAAGTGACAGTGGGCTGTCCGGCCTGAAGACGTGGTTGGGGGCGGGTGAGCTGCTCACCACGCCGGGTTCGCTGATGTACGGCTGACCAAAGCTCTATTCGAGCCCAAAGGGTCGAGCACACTTCGGTAATAGGAGGCCGCACTCCTGAGTGATCTCCTCCCCCCACCGCCAGACCTGCCTTATCAGTGGTTAGTTTCGGGTTTCTGTACGCCAGAAAAGGGTGATTGTCATCTTTCACCGACAGGCGTAGGGTCGGGTACGCGGAGCACGCAATCGTCCCAAAAAGCGACAATCCAGCCCGCACCTCCACCATTCGACGGCGCGACCACGACGGTCGCGGGGGAAGGCAGGCCAGTCGT
>JALZAH010000211.1 GCA_030948425.1 Actinomycetota bacterium | reverse complement strand
CCCCAACACCCTCCCGGCTCGGAGGGCAACGTCTGCCTACCCGGCTTCGCGATGGTGCAAACGGGCGAAGCCCGACATCAACGACGTTTCGCTCTCGGGGGTGGCGGGTACTCGCTATGCATGTTGGATGGGAGTATCCCTCCGCCCCCGACAGGCCGCCACGGGCGTGGGGTCGGATCTGGTGAGCGCTGAGTGGAGACGCCTGGCGCCGACGGGCCGCGAGCTTGGCGGCCCGGACCGTGACCGGACGCTCCTGGACGGGTACCGTGAACACGCCAATGCAGTGTTCGCAACTGCCCGACAGGTGTGCGGACCGGTGTTGGCGGAGGAAGTGACCCAAGAGGTCTTTATGAACCTTTGGCGCGACCCGTGTGTAGAGCGCCACGTCGTTTGAGGATGGTTGCGACGTCGGGGGTGGGGATGGGAGTGGGGCACGACTAAACGACTGAAGTGTCGGGGAGAGAGGCAGGGGCGCAAGTAGGGACCGGGCAGCTGTGCTGCTCGGTCCGGGGACTGATGGTGGGATTGTCGCAGGGGGTTCGCCGACGCCGGCGTCAAGCCCCTGCGCTGCGCTGCGGTCCCTGCGGGACGGCCCTGGCGGGCCGGGCTTGACCCCGGCTTTTGTAGTTGCGGGCGGAAGGCGCGGCGGCGATCCAGGTTTTGGCGGGGCGTCCCCCGGTGGTGGGGTCGGTTCTGACCTGGGCGCGCCCGTCGGCGGCGAGGACGGCGAGGGCGGCGTCGATGTCGGCGGCGGCCTGGTTGCGCCCGAGGAGGTCTCGGATCTGGGTGCGGGTGAGGCCGTCGGTGCCGGCGGCGGCGACGGCGTCGGCGATGCGCCCGGCGATGCGCCCGGCGGTCGCCTGGCCGGCGGCCCACGTCGCGGAGCGTGCCGCGTAGTCCCATAGGGCTAGTCCGGCGCGCAGGTGGGTGGTCCCGATGGTCTTGGCGCCGTCGGTGAGGGCGTAGAGCAACGCCAGGCGCACGGTGTGCGCTTCGGCTCGGGCGACGAGGGCGCCGGCGGGGCCGGGAGCGGTTTGGGAGAGGGCGGGGTAGGCGTCCCACCAGGCTTGACGGGCGGCTGGGCTGAGCCGGAGGCGTCCGGCGGCCCGGGCGGCGTCGAGGTTGGCGGCCAGGGCTGTGGGCAGGGCGCTGTGGGCGAGCGGGTTGGGGTGGCCGCCTTCGGGCAGGAGCCGGGCCCGTCGACACGCGATGACCAAGAAGCGGTTCAACAGACCGTTGGCGGCCTCGAGGCCGGTCACGTGGTGGGCGAGCTCGGCCGCGGTGATATGTCCGATCACGCCCAGGTGGGCGGCGCGGGCCCGGGCGGGGGCGGTGCGGGTGAGTAGCGCCAGGGGACGGCCGTCCCACGCGGAGCGCAGCACCGGCGAGAGGGTGTTGACGTCGCGGGCGGTCATCTTGAGCACCGAGGCGAACTCGGCCTCGACGACGAGCAGGCGGGGGTCGGCGGCGCCGGGGTCGGCGCCTAAGGGGTCGCGCAGTGCCCACACGAGCCCTTCGCCCGAGCTCAGCCCTGTCGAGGTGCGCGCGGCGAAGCCGGGATCGGCGCGCTCCATGAGCCGGGCGACGTGGTCCCACGAGGACCCCTTGCGGGCCTTGGCCGATTCGCCGACGAGCAAGACGTACTCGTTCGGGTGGTGGAGGGTGGCTTCGACCGCGAAGTGGGCGCCGCGGCCGATCGTTGCCCCGGCGGCGGCGAGGGCTTGGGCCAAGATGGCGACGGGGTCGGCCTCGGTGTGGGGGGCGAGCTCGTCGACGATGTCGCCGAGCAGGCCGTCATAGGCGTCGGGGCCGGGAGGGGCGGGCCACTCCGGCGGCGGTGGCGCCACGGCCAGGGCCGCGGGAATGGCCGGGGCGGCGGCGGGGAGTGGCGGTGTTGGATCGTCGGGGGGCCCAGTGCGGGCCTCGTCACCGGGGGCGAACAGTCCAGGCTGGTTCGTCGCCGCCTGGGTCATTGCTCGGTGACCTCTGCCACCGCGGCGCGCGCGCCCGACTCGTCGACGATGGCCTTGCGGGCCGCCCATGCTGCCACGAGGGCGGCGACGGCGAGGTTGTTGACCATCCGGGGCAGGCCCCGGGAGACCTGGTGGATCAAGGCGACGGCGTCGTCGGAGAACAACCGGTCGGAGCGGCCTGCTTCGGCAAGGTGATGGGCGATGTATGCCCCGGTCTCGGCGGGCTCCAGGCCGGACATGGCATAGCGCAGCCCGACGCGCTGGTCCAAGGCGGCGAACGCCCCCAGGCGCAACCGGCGTCGAAGGGTTGGCTGGCCCAAAAGAATGAGGCTGAAGGGGGCGACCGAATCCATCTCGGAGTTCGACAGGCAGCGCAGACCTTCGAGGGTGTCGGCATCCAAGAGGTGGGCCTCGTCGATCACGACGGTGACCTTCTTGCCCCGCTCGGAGCTCTCCGCGGCGAGCAGGTCCTGGGTTTGGGGAATCAGGGAGCTGCAATGGAAACGGGGAGTGCCACCCAGTGCCGAGGTGATCGCTGCGTACATGCCTCGCAGGCCGACACCGGGAGCGCCCAAGTAGATGGTGGTGTGGCGAGATCCGTCCAGGGCGGAGATGGCGGCCCGGGCGGCGACGGTCTTGCCCGATCCGCACTCGCCGGTGACGACGCCAATGGCCGACTCGGCCACGCACCATCCGATCCTGGCCGCCGCCTCGGCGTGGCAGCGATGGCCGTGGAGCATGCCCGGCGCCAGTTCCTTGCCGAACGGCATCCGGGTCCCGAAGCCGTAATGGGCTCGCAGCCCGTCGATGCCGCTCATGACCCGGCCCCCGCCTCGACGCTGTCGCCGGTGGTGTCGTCGACATTGCCGGTGGTGTCGCCGCCGGACTGATCGGCGTTGTCGCGCCCGGCCAGGTCTGCGTAGTCGCCGGCCAGGTCTGCGTAGTCGATGGGGGGTGGGGCCAACTCGGCGTCACGGCGCGCTGAGACCAAACTCAAGTAGTCGACTCCTGTAGGGGTTGGAGGCGCTGCGGCGTCGGGGCGAGCGCGGGGATGAGTGTGACGGCAGATGTGCACCGGGACAGCGGAGCCCATCGATCGGCCCTCGAAGCGGACCTCGATGGCCGTCAGGTCGAAGGGGTCGTAGACCAGCTCGGCTCTGCGGCCGACCAAAGCGGCGTCGACCTCGAAGGAATTCCCATGCAGGCTCACAGTCGCGGTCTTGGTCACGGTCCTGGTCTCGGACCACAAGAAAGCCTCGTGCAGCTGGGCGGCCGTGGGCAGGGCCGGAGACCCCGGCGCCATGAAGCGCTCCAGCGGCGTCTCGCCGGTCTCGGAATGGACCCGGCGGTGATAGACCACCTCGACCCACGCCGAGAACAGCTTGTTCAGCTCGGCCAGGCTGGTGACTCCTCGAGCCTCTACCTCTACGACGAACTGGCTCCTGACCGTCCTGAAAAATCTCTCAATCTTGCCTTTCGTCTGCGGCGCTCTTGGTTTGGCGTGGATCAAACGGATGCCGAGCACGGCGCACGCCCGCAAGAACGGGGCGGAGACAAAAGCGCTGCCGTTGTCGACCAGGACCGCTTTGGGCAGCCCACGAGAGCCGAGTCCGGGACGCAACGCCGACTCGAGGCGGACCGTGTCTTCGGAAAAGGTCCACAGGTAGCCGGGCAGGACCCTGGAGTGGTCGTCGATGAAAGCGAGAAGATAGGCCTTGCGGCCCGCAACGGTCGGGCCGTGCATGGCGTCGCCGGTCCACAAGTCGTTGCGGGCCTCGGCCTCGTAGCGCCCATAGACCTTGGGCGCGATGCCATCGGGGCGAGTGTTCAGGCCCAGGCGGGCGAAGTGGCGTTGCAAGGTGCGGGCCGAGACGTCCCCCTTCCCCGACTCGGCCAGGATGGCCGCCACCGACACCGCGGTGCGCCCCGGCGCCTCCGCCTTCAACGCCCCCGCCAGATCCAAGGTTCCCGCCGAGGTCCGCGCCATGCGCACCGCCGGGGCGGGGACCAACGCGTCGAATCCGCCCGCCCTGTAGGCCCGCACCCAGCGGTCGAGGGTCGAACGGCCCACCCGGACCGCCTCCCCGTTCGGCCCGACGTGGTCCATTCCCGCCAGCTCGCGTATCAGCGCACCTCGAGCAGCGCCGGACAAGGCCGCCTCGGCGGGTTCCCTGATCAATGAGTACCTGAACAACCCGATGTCGCGGCGACGACGATCTTCCATGGCTCCTCCTGTCGAAAAGACGAGGAAAACAGCCTTGACGGTTCAGGGCACCGCCGGCAGAGGGCATTTCGTGTTGGCGATCAGCACCCCACCGCTCGCCCACGCCGCCCAAGCCCACGCCGGGCGGGGACCGAAGCGCAACACCGCGGCGCGCACCGCCACCCCAATGGCCTCCAGGGCGTCGACGAAGCTGTCCCCGCCCGGCCCGAACGGGGCCAACGACACATCGAGCGCATACGCCCAGCGACAGAAATGCTCCCTGATCTCGGCCGCCCGCTCGGCGAAGCGGCGCAACCAGCGCCTCACCGTCCAAGACGGCACTGCGAGGCGAAGCGCGATACGGCGATGCCCGTCCCCGGCCGCCTTCGCCTCGATCGCCTCGCCTATCACCGCCACCTCGTCACGGCGCCTGACCAGAGCATCTTGGCCCAGCAGGATATGGGTTTTCCTACACACACGACATCTCCCCCGCCGGGGCCGCACCCGGTCCTCCCCGCCCCCCCGGCGCCGCAACACCCGACTTCGGCCATAGGCCCACGGCCCCAGCACCCCCCCACACGCCGGGCAGGCCAACAGCCCTCCCAGCAGATCCGACTCGACCAACCCTGGATCAGTCCCTACCATGAGCACCGGTGCCTCCGGCATCGTTGGAAGGGCCCTCCCGGCGATCAGTTCAAGTTCAGCGGGAGGGTCCTTGCGCGTCCAAGAACGCCCCCAGCCTGACGCCCGCCGCTACGAACCGCCCAACAGCAAACCACCCGCCCCGTCCCCACCATCAGCGACGCCCAACGGCCAGCCCATCCTCAAACGACGTGGCGCTCAACAGGTCGACCAACCATACGCGCCCTGTAGTCCAGAGCACACATGGAAGAATGACCCCAATCAGTCCCAGTTCCATGATCGCTGCGGGTACCAACTG
>JALZAH010000202.1 GCA_030948425.1 Actinomycetota bacterium | reverse complement strand
GTGCCGCTCGAGCGGCCGAAGCCACGGTGACCCGACGTCGGAAGCTAAGCCTGAGTAAGCTCAATGCGATTGTGGTCACGTGGCGAACATGTTCCCCTGGTGGTGAGCGTCCGGCGCTCCTCGGTCGATCTGGCTGGGGGTCAGCATCGGTCCAGCTTGCCATGACGACCACCGCTGCGCTGACCGGCGCCCATACGGTGCGGAGCCGTCATGACTGAACCTTTCTGGGCGTCCCACCCGGCGGACGCCGACGCCCCGCCGGATCCACCGGGGCAAGAGCCGTTGACTCCGGATCTCGACTGGGTGCCTCTTCGGGAGGCCTGGGAGCCCGACGAGGCTCCGTCGCGCCCCTGGCCCCTTGCCGGTCCCGCCTCGAGGGCATTGGCCGCCGCCACCACCGCGTCGGTACCGGTGACCGACGCGGCCGGCAACGAGTCCGACACGGTGGCCCACAAGGTCGTTCCCCGCCCGGGGGCGGCGCACCGGATATCCACGACCGGCCGGTCCCGGCCCGAGACAGGGCCCCGACCGTCCCAGGCGCCGTTCCGGGTGGGCATGGCCCGACGGATGCGTTCTGGCTTCGCGCTCATCCTCATCTCGGTGGTCTTCGCCGGGTTGGTGGCCGCGGTGCTGGTGGCGGCCGTCGCCGGGATCGCAACGGCGATCTCACATGCCGCCTCCTCCTGATCCACCCGACCACCCGGCAGGATCCACCTCGAACCTTTCGGGTGATGGGCAACGGCGTCGGGCAGCGGTGATGGCCGGACACCTCGGCGATGCCGCCACGGCGCGCACCGCTCGTGGCGACCCGTCGCCACCGGTGCGAGCGGCGGCCCTCGGAGCCCTCGAACGTCTCGGCGTTCTCGAGGACGGCGAGGTCATCCGGGCCCTCGAGGATCTCTCCCCCGTCGTCCGCCGGCGGGCGTGCGAGCTGTGTGCCGTCCGCATCGAGCTTGGGTCCCTGCGGCTGGCCGACATGCTCGGCGATGATGACGTCACCGTCGTCGAGGCCGCCTGCTTCGCACTCGGCGAGCTCGGCGACACGTCCGGCATCGAGGCTCCCACCGCCCTGGCCGCGGTGGTCACCACCCACACTGACCCCGTGTGCCGGGAGGCTGCGGTCGCCGCTCTGGGCGCCATCGGAGATCCCGCCGGCCTTCCGGCGATCCTCGTCGCCACTGCCGACAAGACCGCCGTCCGCCGACGCGCCGTCCTGGCCCTGGCCCCCTTCGACGGCCCCGAGGTCGACGCCGCCCTCCAACGGGCGGTATCCGATCGCGACTGGCAGGTGCGCCAGGCCGCCGAGGACCTGGGAGCCCAACCACAAGATCCCTGAGCCTCCCTGCGCAGCGCTTTGATCAGCTCCTACATGAACAGGTCCTTGACGGCGTCGAACTCCTCGAGGCACTTGCCGGCACCGAGCACGACGCACTCCAGGGGGGCGTCGACCAGACGAACCGGCAGTGCCGTCTCCTCGGAGAGGCGCTGGTTCAGGCCCGAAAGCAGACCGCCACCGCCGACCAGGTGGATCCCCTCGGTGATCAGGTCCTGAGCCAGCTCCGGGGGGGCGGCCCCGAGGCACTTGACGACAGAGTCGACGATGGCCCCGGTCTGCTCCTCGATTGCCTCACGGACCTCCTCGGGGGAGAGGATAACCGTCTTGGGGAGGCCGCTCATCAGGTCACGGCCCCGAACTTCGGCCTTGACCTGCTCATCGGTGGGCCACGCCGAGCCGATGGCCACCTTGATCTCCTCGGCGGTGCGCTCCCCGATGGCGATGCCGTATTCGCGCCGAACGTAGGTCTGGATGGACGCGTCGATGTCGAAGCTACCGACTCGGATGGCCTCAAGGGCGACGACACCACCAAGGGAGATGACGGCGGTCTCGCTCGTCCCCCCGCCGACGTCGACGACCATGTTGCCGAGCGGCTCGTGGATCGGTAGACCGGCGCCGATCGCCGCCGCCATCGGTTGCTCGATCAGGTAGGCACCGGTGGCCCCCGCGCCCCGTGCGGCCTCCTCCACCGCCCGTCGCTCGACTTCGGTGATGGCCGAGGGAACACAGATGAGCACCCTCGGACGGTTGAAGCGGGACACCCCGGCGCGCTCCAGCAGCAGTCGGATCATGCGCTGGGTGATGTCGAAATCGGTGATGGCGCCTTTGCGGAGGGGGCGGACCGCCACGATGTAACCAGGTGTCCGGCCGATCATCTGCCACGCCTGCTGGCCCATGGCCAGCACCTCTTGGGTGCGGGAGTTGAGGGCGATGACGGTCGGCTCGTTCAACACGATGCCTCGACCGCGGGAGTACACCAACGTGTTGGCCGTGCCGAGGTCGATGGCGAGGTCCCTAGCCAGTCTCGGCCTCCTCCGTCGAGACCTCCGTCTCGCCATCTGGCGGCCCCGTCCGGCCCGCCGGAGACGACGGACGGCGCGTCCGGGAGGTGAGATGGACCGTTCCGGCCGCCGGAGATACCTCGTCTGAACCTGCTGCGGCCTCGTCGGGGATGCTCTCTCCAGCGATCCCCTGTGAGTCGCTCTCCTCGTGGTGCAGGGCACCGGCATCGTGGGTGTCGTCGGGAGCATCGGCAGCGACCTCGTCAACAGGCCCGCCCCTGGCGTCGGTCTCTGCGCCATACCGCTCTGGGGCCACCCCGGGCTCTCCGCCGGCGTCAGCTTCGTCGCCGCCACCGGGTGGCGAAGCCACCGCATCGGTCACCGAGTCCGTCGAGCGCCGAGCGGACGAAGGGACGGTGGCGGCTCGCCGGCTGGCGCCCCCCCAGCTCGGCGCCCTCCCCGAGGCATCCGGCAGCTGGTCGGGGGCAAGGGCTCGCAGCCCCCGGTGGAACGACGCCACGTTGGCCTCCACCGACTTGGGCTTGCGGTGCCGCAGGACCACAATCAGAGCGCCGATGACGGCGACGGTCAGCGCCACGATCACGTACAGCAGGTTGGAGATGACCACCCCCACGATCACGAGCCCACCTCCGTGACCGGGCAGGCGTCGAGCCCCCAGTCGTCGCCGCCCGACCAGATCTCCCGCTTCCAGACCGGGACGGTCGACTTCAAGGTGTCGATGCACCACCGGGCGGCGGCGAACGCATCGTCGCGGTGAGGGGCGGAAACGGCGACGACGACGGTGGTGTCCTCGATCGAGAGCAGGCCCATGCGGTGCCACAGAACGATGCGACCCAACGTCGGCCACCGCCGGCGCGCCTCGCCGGCCAGGCCGGCGAGGCGCTCCTCGACCTGCTCG
>JALZAH010000193.1 GCA_030948425.1 Actinomycetota bacterium | reverse complement strand
CACGGGGGCAATGCTGACGCTGTGTACCCCGGCTGGGCGGGTATGGAGGGAGGGGCGGCTTTGGTTTCAGGGCCTCTCCGGCCCTCCTGGAGGACGTACGTGTGTTCGGCTGCGGGTCTATTGGTCGGTGGGGAGGAGGTCGAGTGCTCGGGCCCGGTCTTCTGCAGTTGGTCGGGTGTAGGTCCGGGTGGTCTCGAGGCGGGCGTGGCCGAGGAGCTCGGCGACGATGACGAGGTCGGTTCCGCCTCGAACGAGGGTGGTGGCGAAGGAGTGGCGGAGGACGTGGGTGGTGGTGTCGTCGTCGAGGCCGGCGCCGACGGCGATGCCACAGATGATGTCGTGGGCGCCTCTGACGCCGAGGCGTTGGCCGCGCTGGTTGAGGAACATCGCCGGGCTGTCGGCCGCTCCTGGCCAGTCGGGGCGTTGGTCGAGCCAGTCGGTGAGCGTTTTGCGGAGCTGGGGATGGATGGGGACGTGACGGACCCGTTGGCCCTTGCCGTAGATCCGCAGGATGCCCTTGCGGGCGGAGAGGCTCACGTCGTCGATGTCGAGGGCGACGACCTCGGCGATGCGGGCACCGGCATAGAACGGGACGAGGGCGAGGGCCTGGTCCCGGGGTGACGGGCTGGTCTGCACGGCGCGGAGGAACCGGACCTGGGCTCGTGGGCTCAGGGCTCGGGGCGCAGCGTCGGGGATGTCGACTCGCAAGACTTTGGCCGGGCCGAGGCCGCGGCGGGTGTAGAGGTCGTCGACGGCGGCAAGGGCCCCGTTGATCGTGGCCGGTTTGGCTTTGACGACGGCCTGGAGGTGGCTGCGGTAGTCGCGTACGGCCCAGTCCCGGCCGTGCGGGGTGTCGAGGGGGTCACCGTCGACGTCTGCTCCGGCGAGCCAGGCCAGGTATTGGCGGGCCTTGTACGTGTAGGTCCGGCGGGTCTGGGCGGCCAGTGGCGCACCGGCCAGGGCGGCCGCGTAGGCGTCGAGCATCTCGGCGTATCGATCGGGGAGCTCGACGGCGGCCCGTCCTCGCCTCCGTCGCCGAGGGGCTGCCGTGTTCTCTGAAGTGGTTTCGGGTCCCTGGGGTCCCTTACTTTGCGGGTTCTCTGAAGTGATGACGGGAAGGTTACTTCAGAGAAGGAGTGTTCTCTGAAGCTCCTGCTCGGTACGCACACTGTGACCCCGCACCAGGGTTGTCAGCGGACAGCGTTACGAAGTTGTCATTAGGTTGCCGCCGGTTGTAGCCATCGTGTTGAGTGAGGGCGGTCGCCAAACGTGCTGCACTCCCAGCGCGGTAAGCCACACCCGCCGCGGGGCGTGTGCATCTCGGGAGTGGTCAGATCGGTCTCATCCGATTCGTGGCCGGTTGGTTACGGCCCCCGGTGTTCTGACGGGCTTCATCGAGCCCCTCGTATTCGCGGATCGCCGACGCGCCGGTCTGCGGCTACGTGTAGCCTTATCGACGGTCATTCGAGGGACTGGTTGGATGTCCCGCCTTTGGGTGGTGTCCCTGCCGGGCGGTGTCGTTCTGGGTCCTTCACGAAACGGTCTTGGCACCCCTCGGAGCAGAAGTACACCTCTTCGCCATTGTGCTCAGCCGATGCGGGGGCGTGCTGGCGCTCGACCTGCATGCCGCACACGGGATCCTTGGCGTATCCGCCGCCGCCGAAGCGGTCCCGGTTCCGGTAGAGCCAGTACGTGGCCCCGAAGGCAACGAGAGCGATGATGTCGAGGGCCGAGGTGTAGTTGAGGCCCAAGCTATTGGCCGCGATCACGGTGGGTCGGGAGTGTGGGATCCACCCGAGGGCCTTGAAGAGTTCCTCGGTGATGAGGCCGGCGAGGGACATGACGAGCCAGAAAGCGCTCAGCATCCGCAGGGTCATTCGGCGCCCATACTGCTTGCGGTAGATGAGCAGCAGCGGGAGGGTAATGAGGTCGGCGAAGATGAAGCTTACGACGCCCCCGAAGCTGATGCCGCCCTTCCACAGAGCCGCGGCCAAGGGGACGTTCCCGATCGAGCAGACGAAACTGAGGATGGCCACCAGCGGTCCGAGAGTGACATTTTCGAGGGTGGTGGTAAGCCGTGACCGTGGATGAAGATGGTATTCCACACGCTGTCGGGTACGAGCTCGGTGAGGAAGCCGGCGACAAGGAAGCCGATGACCATCTCTTTGCGGAGCATGCCCAGATCGCTCATGGTGTAGCCGGCGGCGTCGGACCAGCCCTCTTTGGAGCGGATGCGCTGCTTCCAAGGAAGTCGCTGCAATGTGCCGTCGTCCGGTCGGCGGCCGTCCTCTCCAACGTTGGCGCTCCGCTGCGCTTGGTCGAGGGCGCGTCCTCGGAACCACAGGCCACCTACCGCCACCAAAAGAGCGATCATGATGATCCCGCCGACAAATTCGGCGGCCACGAATTGCCAGCCGATGAGTACCACCAGCACGATCCCCAGCTCGAACACAAGGTTGGTGGAAGCGAACATGAACACCATGGCGGCGAGGAAGTCCGCCCCTCGGGCGAACATGGAGCGGGCCAGGGCCGCAGAAGCGTAAGAGCATGACGATGAGACCGCTCCATAGAACGTGGCCCTGGTGATGGCCTTCGGGCCGTGGTTACCTATGCGGGCCCGCATCTCGTCTCGGGAAACGAACGCCTGGACGACACCGGACAAGCCGAAGCCGAGCATCAGTGCCCACAGGGTGTCCCAGAACATGTAGAAGGCTTCTTTGACGCTGCGGCCAATGTCGGTGACGGCGCGCCCGGCCGTCAAGGCATCCACGATGTCAGCGTTCATTATGGCCGTTCTCTCGATGGTGGACGAGCTTCGTGAGTTCTCGAAGTGTCCAGCTCAGCCTGGCGAATGCACCTGTGCTACATGTGGGTTGTTCGGCGTCGGACGGGCAGGCTCGCACCGACGACTGCCTGCGACTCAACGCGCGGGGGGAACGGGTCATTGAATGATCCTATGTAGACTAGTAGCAGATGCGGCAGTCGTGACTTCCCCGACCGAACCCGAGCCCGAGTTGACTTGGGCGGAGCGCCGGGCCGAACGGTCCCGTCTCCGCGCCTTGCGGCGAGAGCGGCGCAAGATGAGCATGCAGCGGTCCAAGGACAAGATGAACCGGTCCAAAGGCAAGGGCACAGACGGCAAGAAGGCAAAGTGATGGCGGGCGAGGCGGTGACACCGCGAGCGCTTGCGTTCCTGACCGTGAAGCGCAATGTGGCGTTGATCAGCCGCACCTACGGCCACTGGTGGATCGAGCTTGACGGCGAGGAAAGCTACGGCTGGTGGCCGGCCCAAGTGTCATTGCGTTTTCGTGACGCCTTGCGGGGGGTGCCCGGCGTCCTCAACGGCGTTGGCGTGATCGCGGAGGGCACCACGTGCCGTGACCCGCGCCACGGCGAGCCGGCCGATCACGAGTTCCATCCGATGCTCGTCGTGGCCGACAGTGACGACGACGTCCGGGCCGGTGTTAGGGCATTCGCTTCGCAGTTCGCCGGTGAGTGGCGTTGGTCGACGAGGCGACCGACCATGAACTGCCGGGTCTTCCAGCTTGCCCTCTTCGATGCCGTCGGCCTCGTCGACGGGACCGGCAACTACCACACCCGCGGTGGCTGCCCGGCTCTGGCCCCGCTGCGGCGGATGGTGGCCCGGGTGACGGGCCGGCGGCGATGGCCACGCAACCTTCCCGCCCCCGGCGCTGCCTTCGGCGGGTGTGTCGAGCTACCGGCCCGATGTCGGAGGTGACAACCACGGTGTCGGGCCGACACCCCATGTCGATATTGGTGGCGGGGGGGGTCCAGGCAGCGTGTTGCTAGTCGACGATGAGGCCAAGATACGCGACGTGGTCCGCTCCTATCTCGAACGTGACGGCTATGTGGTGTTCGAGGCGGAGAGCGGAGCGGAGGCCTTGGATTCGGTTCGCCGGCTCGGACCGGACCTGGAGGGTGTTGGACCTGATGCTGCCCGACGTGGCGGGCCAGGAGTTGGTCGGCGCGCTGCGAGAGCTGCCGGAGGTGCCCATCATTGTGGTCACGGCCACGGCCTCAGAGGATGATCGGAATCGCGTTGCGCTGTTCCGTCTGGGGGCGGACGACTACCTGGTCAAGCCCTTCAGCCCCCGGGAGCGCGCTGGAGTTCCCCCGGTTGGGGACTGTGACTGGCGGGGCCCGGCGCCGGTCTCCTAGGCTACTTAGGAGTACAACGGAGCGGTGATGGAGGCAGGGTTCGATGCATGAGGTGCTGTTCGGTACGTCCCTGCTCACGGCGTTCGCGGGCGGGTTGGTTGCCCTGCTGGCGCCTTGTTGCGTTTCGGTGATGCTGCCTGCGTATCTGGCGACAGGCTTTCGGCGTCGGACTGGGGTGCTGGCCGGAACGTTGGTGTTCGCGGCGGGGGTGGCGACGGTGATCGTGCCGATCGGTTTGGGTGCCTCAGCGCTGACCGTTTTGATCTCCGGTCATCACTTGGTGGTGTTTCTGGCCGGCGGTGTCGCTATGGCGGTCGGTGGGGTGGCGGTGATCGCCGGGTGGAAGCCACGTCTGCCGATGCCTGCGAGCCGATCTGGGGCACCTGGTGAGGGTGTGGCGGCCACATACGGGCTGGGGGTGTTCTCGGGCGCGGCCAGCGCGTGTTGTGCTCCAGTGCTCGCCGGTGTGGCGGTGTTATCGGGGGCGTCCGGCTCGTTTCGTGCCGCGGTGACGCTCTCGTTCGCCTATGTGGCCGGGATGGTCATCCCCCTCGCACTCTTGGCGTTGGTCTGGGATCGGCGGGACTGGGCTTCGAGCCGCTGGCTGCACGGCCGGGACATCAGCTTCGGCGTCGGCGCTCATCGTCGAAGCGCCCCGATCGGGGCCATGTTGGGCGGGGCGGTGCTGGTCGCCATGGGTTTGCTCACGGCGGGCACCGCTTTCACCGGGTCGGGCATGGGTTCGACGGGCTGGCGGGAGCGGATGAGTGCCGACCTGGGGCACTGGTCGAGCGTCATGACCCGCAACCTGACTTGGCTGCCGGGTTGGGGTGTTCTCGTGGGGCTTCTCGCAATGATTGTGCTCGTCGTCCGCCAGGTCCGCTCCCGCCCACATCACGTACCCGCCGACCGACCAGTCCAACCCTCCGTCCCGACGTCGCCTTCCGAGCCGTCCGAGAACCCCGGACATCGCGAGCACACCGACGGTACGCCTACAAGGAGCATGATCGATGGCTAATCGCAACACCTCCACACGGCGACGGCCTCCGCCGAAACGGGCCACTGCGTCCAGAGGCGGTGTTCCGCCGAGAGCCTCCGCGCCGTCGGGCATCGGGGCCGTAACTCGATCGCGGGGCATCCGGCTCGCGGTGGTCGTGGTAGGTCTCGGCGTGTTGTTCTTCGGGATCTACCGCCACGCCGGGTCAACGTCGGCTTCGGCGCCCCGAGGGGGTTACGCGGTGGGCAAGCCAGGCCCGGGCGGCTCGGCTCCCGACTTCAGTCTTCGGTCGACGACCGGCGGAACGGTCAGCCTGTCGCAGTTCCGGGGTCGTACCGTGCTGCTCTACTTCCAGGAGGGCATCACCTGTCAGCCCTGCTTCGACCAGTTGACCGAGTTGCAGCAGGCGGCCGGGACTGTCCGGGCGGCCGGGGTGGACCAGGTGCTGTCGGTCACGACCGACCCGGTCGATGTCCTCACCCAGAAAGCCCACGACATGGGCATCACGATCCCGATCCTGTCCGATCCGCAGCTGGCCGCCTCCCACGCCTATCACGCCAACGGCTTCGGGATGATGGGCGGCAGCCGCGACGGCCACACGTTCATCCTGGTCGGCCCTGACGGCACGATCCGGTGGCGGGCCGACTACGGCGGCGCACCCAACTACACCATGAACGTCGCCGTCCCCCAGCTGTTGGCCCAGCTGCGGGCAGGCGAGCGACCGGTGTGAACGAGGTGGTCCTGCTCACCCAGGCCGACTGCGCGTGGTGTGCGCAGGCGAAGGCTGCTCTCGGCCGCTTGAGCGGAGAACAGATCGACGGGTTCCGTGAGGTCGACCTGGCCAGCGACGACGGTTGCCGGCTGGCCGAGAGGCACCGGGTGCTGTTCGCTCCAGGCGTGATCGTCAACGACCGGTTGGTCGCCTACGGACGGATCTCAGAGCGTGCCCTGCGGCGACGGCTGGGCCGGCTGCTGTCCCCGACCGCGCCGAGTTGAGGGGGGAGCGTGGCGTCAGCGGAGTCGTCTCGGGGTGTCGGTGGCGTCGGGTCTCTGTCCGTGCCGGGAGCGTCGCCGCGGTCGTCGCGTTGGTGTTGGCGTTGGGGTCGGGGGAAGCGTCCGCTCACGCGTTCCTGGTCTCGAGCGACCCGGCACAAGGGGCTCGCCTCGCCCGGGCCCCGACGGCGATCATCATGACCTTCAGCGAGCACGTCGCCTCGTCGGGGACGACTGTGACCGTCGGGGTGGTCGGCAGACCACGCCCGCTGCCGGCAACGCTGCGTCACACCGCGGGCAGCAACGTCGTTCATGTTGCTCTGAGCGGGGGACCAAACGGGGTCTACGTCATTGCTTGGCGCACTGTTTCCGCTGATGACGGCCACATCTCCGAAGGCGAGTTCGCGTTTGCTATCGGGAATGTGGCCGGCGCCGTTCCCCGGGCCGCGCAAGGAGGGACAAGCCCGGACCCGGTGCGGGTGGCCGCCACGGTCCTGTTCTTGTTCGGCTTCGCTCTCGCCGCGGGCGGAACCGTCACCGGGCTGGCGGTCGACCGGTCCGTGACAACTCGGTCGCCCGGGGTGCGCATGGGCCTTGTGGCCGCCCTCGCCGGGGCCATGATCGCATTCGTTGATATCGGCGCCGGCCACGGGACCGGCCTGTCCCGAGCAGGACTGCTGGCTGGCCTGGCCGCGTTGGCGGCCGGCGGAGCCATGTTCGCATCCGGGGTCAGCCGACGCCGACTGCCGGTCCTGATCGCTCTGTTAGCCGCCGGGGTGGTCTGGGCGGCAGAAGGGCATCCGGCGATTGACGGGGGCCCCGTGGGCTTGGCGATCAACGCTGTGCACCTCACCTTGGGCACCTTGTGGGTTGGGACGCTCGGCTACCTCACCGTGGCCGTGGTTCGTTCTCGTTCCGACCGTGACGCCGTGGTCGGAGTGGCCCGGCGGTACTCCCGCCTGGCCCTGCCCCTGGTCGTCGTCGTGGGCGCGACGGGCGGTCTTTCCGCGGTCGAGGTGCTGCCGAGCTGGTCGTCGTTGTGGTCCAGCGGCTATGGGCAGCTCATTGTCGCCAAGACCGTCCTGTTCGCCGGCGCGCTGGGCCTGGCTGTTTGGAACCGTCGCCGCGGCGTCCGGCGCCGCCGGAGCAGAACACTGCTGAGGGTGGTGCCGGCAGAATCTGCAGCCGTCGGGGCGATCCTGGTGCTCACCGCGGTGTTGGTGAACGCGGCGGCGCCGGTCGCCGCCCAGTCCGAGACTGTGCTGCTCGGCCCGCCACCCCTGTCAGGACTGGTGGCACGCGACGCGGGGCTCGCCGGTCAGCTCAACGTGTCGGTCGCCGACGGCTCGGGTCAGCTCCAAGTGCAGGTGTCCGCCCCCGACAGCACCCCAATCGTCGCCCACGTCGACGTCAACGCAATGGTGCCCGACGGCCAAGACGTCGGACTGTTCCTCCGACCGTGCGGAAACGGGTGCTTCACCGAGGCGTTCCGTCCCCCCAACGGGGCCACCACGCTCAGTGTCGCCGCTCGGGCGCACGGCTGGGAGGGCGGCGTCTTCCGCGCCCACATCGACTGGCCACCGGCACCCGCCGACCCTCAGCTCCTCGCCCAGGTCATTACCTCGATGGGCACGGCACCGGTTGTCGCAGGGACCGAGACCGTGACGAGCAACACGGCGAGACCGCCATCGGTCCAGGTGCTCCCTCCGATCTCTGGTGCCAGCCTCATGGCTCTAGAACCCTACGGGCCGGGCCGCGAAGCAGACCAGCGCACCTCGAGCTCTGCGGTCACCGACGTGCGCCCATTGACGTCGGGCGGTACCGGCCTCGGCCTCTACCTGCCCGGAGAGCCCATCTTGGTCACCATTCGCCTCGACAGCCAAGGCCGGATCCGGACACAACGGATCGTCGACTCCGGCCATGTCATCACCGACACCTTTACCTACCCATCCC
>JALZAH010000145.1 GCA_030948425.1 Actinomycetota bacterium | reverse complement strand
TGATCGTGCCGGTGACCCGACCCATCTTGCCGATCATCGTCTGGTCGGCCACGGTCCACATCACCCCGTTACGCTCGCTGACACCGGCTTTCAGTGTCGGATATCAAGTGTCGCAGCTTGACCGGGGTTCTGCCGCTGCCGGCGTGAACCGGGCGGTCGTCGACGTCGGCAGAACGAACGAACAGAGAGACCAGGTGGCCGATCGACCGGATGGCGCGAAGTCCAGTGACGAGGCCGCCCTTGTTCCCCTGCTGGTCGTCATGACCGTGGTGACCGGTGTCGTCGATGCCGTGTCGTTCCTGCGCCTCGGCCACGTCTTCGTGGCCAACATGACCGGCAACGTGGTCTTTCTCGGGTTCGCCCTGGCCGGATCGCCCGGGTTCTCCGGATCGGCCTCGTTGGTGGCGCTCGGGTCGTTCGTCGCCGGCGCCGCCGTCGGCGGGCGACTCGCTGCACCACCGACCGGGCGAAGAATGCTCGCTCGAATGGCGACCTCCGAAGCGGCGTTGTGCGTGGCGGCGACCGGCGTGGCCATCGTCGGGAGCGGCACGACAGCCCGCTACACGATGATTGTGCTGTTGGCCGTCGCCCTGGGCGGCCAGAACGCCGCCGTTCGCCGGCTCGCCGTCCCGGCCATGACGACCACCACGGTGCTCACCACCACGCTCACCGCACTTGTGGCGGACCGATCAGACCTGTCGAGTCCGGGCTCGCACACGGTGCGTAGGGCCGCCGTCGTGGCGGCAATGCTCGCTGGCGCGACGGTGGGTGCGCTCATCGTCCTGCATACCTCGGTCGAATGGGCGCTCGGGACGGCCGCCGCACTCCTGGCCGTCGTGACTGTTGCCGCCTGGCGCGAGAAGGGCTGACGGCGGCCGTCTTCCCGGACGCCAAGGACCCCGCAGCGCGCACGCTGCGGGGTCTCGGTTCCGGAGGACTTCCCATGGGCCTAGTGGCCGAACGGGAAGCCGCCCCCCATGAAGGGCATCCCGGCCAGGCCCGTGGGTACGGGGAGGCCAGTGGGGATGCACGCCGCCACGTCGAAGCCGCCGACATTGGGAGTGCTGGTGGGTAGCTGCGACACGATGTTGCGCACGAAGCCCAAGATGCTGGAGGCACAGGCGCTCATGCCCGACGGTAGAGGCAGGTTGGCCACGATCCCCCCGACGCAGCTGACGATCTGGGGCCCGACGGCGGCGAACTGCGCCCCGATGCCGGTGAGCTGGCCCATTGGTGTGCCGGGCAACCCCTTGACCAGGTCGACGATCGGGTTGAGGCAGGCGAGCACCTGGGTGGGAACCTGGGCGAACTGGGAGAGATCGGGCAACCCGGCTCCAGGGACGGACACGGGCGGGATCGACACCGGCGGCACCGACACGCCTGGAACCTCGGCCGAACCAGCGGACCCTGAGCTCGGCGCGGCGGGCGTCGCCACCGAGGCCTCGGCGCCAGTGTGCACGCCGGATCCGTCCGTTGTCGCCGACGACGTCGCCCCGGCGGTGCCGGCCGGCTCGGTCCTGGTGACGGTGACGGTCGGGCCGGCGTGGCCGCCGTCGAATGGCACCGGCAAGACACCCGCCGCGCCACCGGCGACGGTCATGGTGAGCGCCGCGGTCGCGGTACCGATGGCGACCTTGGCCACCGACCCCAGTCCTGCCAACTTGGCCATCAGTCCGGCCAGAAATCCCGTTTCCAACATGTCTGTCCCCTTGAAGTCGCTCGTCTTGGATGACTCAGACCAGTGTGTGGGTGCGAGGCCTAACTGCGGGCAAAGCACCAAATAACTCTTCGTTCCGGCGGACAGGACCATCGGGCCATGGCCCGGTCGGGTCGTCGGGGTAGCGTCGGTGTGTGACCACCGTCGCCGTGGTGGAGGACGACGCCTACATCCGCGACGCCGTCTCCAAGGGCCTGACCGAACGGGGACACGTCGTTCTGGGAGCGTCGAGCGGGCTCGACGGGTTGGCCGAGATCGTCGACCAGCGCCCCGACGTGGTCGTCCTCGACCTGGGCCTGCCCGACATCGACGGGCTCGAGCTGCTGCGCATGCTCCGCGCCGTGAGCGCCGTACCGGTGATCGTGGCCACGGCGCGCGACGACGAGCAGGAGATCATCCGCACCCTCGACGCCGGTGCCGACGAGTACGTGGTCAAGCCGTACTCCGTCGACCAGCTCGATGCCCGCATCCGGGCGGTGCTCCGTCGCGTCAAGGGCGTGGACGCCGACGCGCCCGTGCAGATCGGTGCTCTCACCGTGGACATCCGGCGCCGGGTGGCCACCATCGACGGGACCGCCATGGATCTGAGCCGCAAGGAGTTCGAGCTCCTGTGGCATCTGGCCAGCCGCCAAGGCGAGGTGGTCTCGAAACGGGAGCTCCTTGCCGCGGTGTGGCGCCAGCCCTATGGCGGCCCCGAGAAGACCATCGACGTCCACTTGTCGTGGTTGCGAAGCAAGCTCGGTGAGTCGGCGAAGGAGCCCCGCTACCTCCGCAGCGTCCGGGGCGTGGGGGTCATGCTGGTCGATCCCGACTCGCCGTGAGGGCCCGCCTGGCCCTGACCGCGGC
Source organism: Actinomycetota bacterium (assembly GCA_030948425.1). Classification (GTDB taxonomy): domain Bacteria; phylum Actinomycetota; class Acidimicrobiia; order Acidimicrobiales; family Palsa-688; genus JALZAH01. The sequence goes on along the minus strand of JALZAH010000145.1, from coordinate 1,651 downwards.
GGCCGTCACGGCCATGATCGTGCTGGCCTTCACCATCCCCTTCGCTCGGCTCATCCAGACGGTGGCCACCAACCGGGCTCTGGACGCAGCCAAGCTCGAGTCCCGGTCCCTGGGCGGGGCCATCGGCGCGGTCCCCGGACAAGCGGCCACGATCGCCCAGCTGGTCGACCAGGCCAACGCCGGTAACCCCCGCCCCATCACCGTGTACCTCCCCGACGGCACTGTGCTCGGCCCGCCGATCCCCATCGACGCCGAGGTGGCGTTGGCTCGCAAGGGACGCTCGTTCACCGCCGCCGGCCCGGGGGGCGGCCGCGACATCCTGGTGGGAGTCACCGGCGCCGATCCCAACGCCACGACCGTCGTGCGGGTGCGCGTGGCCGCCTCCGTCCTGAACCAGGGTGTCCCCAAGGCCAGAGCGGTGGTGGTCGCCATCGGCCTCGCCGTGGTGGTGATGGCCGTCATTCTCGCCGACTGGTTGGCTCGCATCCTGCTCCGCCCCATGGGCGACCTGCTGGCCGTGACCCGCCGGCTCCAGCAGGGGGAGCTGGACGCTCGGGTCTCGCCCGCCGGGCCTCCCGAGGTGGCCGAGGTGGGTGTCGCCGTCAACGGGTTGGCCGATCGCGTCGGCGTGCTCCTCGCCGCCGAACGCGAGGCAGCCGCCGACCTGTCCCACCAGTTGCGGACCCCGCTCACCGCGCTGCGCCTCGATGCCGAGGGGCTCCCGGCGGCCGAGGACCGGCTCCGTCTCGCCCGAGACGTCGACCGCCTCGAGCAGGTCGTCACCCAGGTGATCCAGGAGTCCCGCGACAGCTCCCGGCGCCACGGCCGGCCGGCCGAGCGGGGAAGGTGTGATCTCGGACAGGTGGTCCGCCACCGCCTGGGGTTCTGGTCGATCCTGGCCACCGAGCAGGGGCGTCGATGGTCGTTGGACGCGGCCGAGCTTCCCCAACCGATCGGTGTGTCGCAGCAGGAGCTGGAGGTGTGCTTCGACGCCCTGGTCAACAACGTGTTCACCCACACCCCCGACGGTGCTGCGTTCCGGGTGGAGGTGGCCGCCGGCCCGGCGCGTACCTGGAGTCTGGTCGTCAGCGACGCCGGTCCCGGGTTGCCCGGCAACACAGCACCGACCCGGGGGGCGAGTGGCGGGTCGGGCACCGGCCTGGGCCTCGACATCGTGCGCCGGACGGCCGAGGCGTCGGGTGGCCGCCTCACCACCGGACGGTCGGCCGAGGGCGGGGCCCGGGTCGAGGTGTGGTTCGGTCCCCCCGCCGCCCGTTCGTGAGGCGGCGGCGCTAACCGATCATCCGGCCGGCCGGCCGGGGATCTGGGATCCGCCGTAGGCCCGCATCGGCTGGCCGATGCAGAACGCCCACACCGGCTCGTCCCGACCCGGCCGCACGAAATGGACCTCCACGTAATACGGCCCGGCGGACACCACCTGGGCCGAGTAGCCGTTTCCCGGCGTGGCCGACACCAGGTCGATGAAGAAGCCGTTCACACAGGCGACGGTCACCGTGCCCCCGGCCGTCGAATAGGTGGCAGTGGGCCCTTTGGGCGCCTGGGTGGTGGGCGGGCTGGGAGCCCCGGTGGCCGGTGGCGCCACGGGTTCGGGGGGGGAGGCGACGCCCGGCGACGGCGTGGCTGCGGGAGG
>JALZAH010000141.1 GCA_030948425.1 Actinomycetota bacterium | reverse complement strand
CTCATCGCTCATCGTGCGCTTTGCAGCCTTGGCGGGGGTTCTCCTTGCCACGGATTGGCCTACCTTTCGTCCCAGCGAATGTGCGTCCCTGTCATAGATTCGTTGCGGCCACCCGATTTCCCTTGTCAGTCCCTTCGCGACCGGGCGTGCTTCCTGCTGCCGAACCACGACCCGAGGTCGACGGCGAGCCCGATGGCGACGACAAGCCAGCCGAGGGTGCTGACGCCCGAGATCGGCCGATACACGAGCGCGTAGAGGGCGGTGGTCCAAGGAAGGAAGAGGAAGCCCGCCAACCCGACCCAGCCCGACCGGAAGGCGATGGTGAGACGGTCGGTGAACAGGTAGAGCAGCGCCACGACCAGGCGCGGCGAGCACAATGCCGCGAGGACGATCAAACACCCCATGCGGAGCTCCAGTCATTGCCGTCGACTCCGCCGCAGAATAGATGCAATCGAGGGGAGCCGCCCGGATCGATCCACCTGTTGCCGGCCGGAGGTGGGCAGGATACGCAGGTGTCCGGTCCTCGCCAACCCGGCCAGCCGCGTTCGCCGGCGGCCGCCGAGCGCCTCGCCCGTTTCGAGTCGGCCATGCAGCTCCCGCTGGTCCTGGCCTCGGTCCTGCCGATCCTGCAGTGGCTGGGCCACCGGAGATCCTCCCTGGGCGCCGGGATCATTCTCGCCTCGTGGATGATCTTCGTTGTCGACCTGGTGGTGCACATGCGTCTGCTCGAGCGCTACGTCCACACCTGGCGTGGACGCTTCGACTTGGGCATCGTCGTCATCACCGGACCCTGGAGCTTTCTCCCCGCCCTGGCCGACTCGGGGTTCCTGGCGGTGGTGCGACTGGCGCGTGTGGCCCGGCTCGTGTTCGTCACCAAGCACGCCCGACGCCTGGTCGAGCAACTCGGTCGAGCGTTCGTCGTCGGGGCGGCAATGGTGTTTGTGTGCTCCGACATCGCCTATCACGCCGAAAAGGCCACCAACACCGAGTTCAAGACCTACGCCGACAGCCTGTGGTGGGCGGTGGTCACGATCTGCACGGTCGGTTACGGCGACATCACCCCGCACACCCCCACCGGTCGGTGGGCGGCCGTCGTGCTCATGATCACCGGGATCGGCATCATCGGGGCGCTCGCCGGGAGCCTGGCCAGCTTCTTGAGGCTGACACCCGGCGGCGTGCCCAGGGGTGCCCCGAGTGGGGCCGCGCCACCGCTCCTGCCGTCCGGCGCCGTGCCGGTCGACCGTCTGCCTGTTGACATCACCGCCGAGGAGATCACCAGCTTGCGTTCTCGTCTGCGTGAGCTCGACGACCACCTCGAACGACTCGAACGACGTGGTTACCGGCCCGGTGAGCCCCCGGCAGGGTCGCCCGCCACCGGATAGTTCTTCACGCGCTCAGGGGCGGCGGCGCGCCTGAGCCATCGCCCCCTCGGCGCCTATGATCGCCATCGGAGGACTTCCCACCTGCGGGAGCCGAACGACGCGGAGGTCGTAGCCGATGGGCGCAGACAAGAACGTGTTCCTGTTTGCCGCGACCTACCCGAGCGAGGGTGAGGCGCGTCTCGACTACGAGGTGTTGAAGGAGCTTCACGCCGAGGGGGTCGTGGGCACCTACGACGCCGCCATCGTCACCAAGAGCGCCGATGGCAAGGTGCACGTCCACAAGCACGAGAAGCCCACCCAGCACGCGGCCTGGACGGGAATCGCCGTCGGCGCCGTCGTGGGGATCCTGTTCCCCCCGTCGCTGATCGGATCCGCGGCTGTGCTCGGTGTGGCCGGCGGCGTGATGGGCCACCTCTGGAAGGGGATGTCGCGCGCCGACGTGAAGGAGCTCGGTGACCTGATTGACGAAGGTGATGCCGCCCTGGTGGTCGTCGGCGAGTCAAAGATCGAGAAGTACCTCGACCGGGCCATGAGTCGGGCCACCAAGCGCATCGCCAAGCAGGTCGAGGGCGACGCCAACGCGTTCGCCGACTCGATGACCCAGGCGAGCAACGACTCATGACACCCCCGTAGAAGGTCCGTACCGTCCCCATGGACCACCGTTGCCAGTTCGGCGCCCTCGACCGGCGCAACTTCCTCACCGTTGTCGGCGTCGGGCTGCTCGCCAGTCTCGGGGCGTGTTCCACCGGGGGGTCGGGCGCCGCCCGGCCGACGGGAGCCACCGAGCCCGAGCCTCCGGAGACGACGAGCACCGCCCCGCCCCCGGCCCTACCGC
>JALZAH010000135.1 GCA_030948425.1 Actinomycetota bacterium | reverse complement strand
GGGATGTCCTGGGCGAGGATCGACCCTACGCTCTGGTTCAGCTTGTAGGAGAACCCGAAGTCTCCGCGGATCAGATGGGTCAGGTAGGCCCAGTACTGGAGCGGAAGCGCTTGGTCCCGCCCGTTGTCGTGGGTGAATTGAGCGATCTGCGCAGCGTTCGCCCGTGGGCCGAGGATGGCACGAGCCGCGCCGCCCGGCAACACGTGTAACAACAGGAAGATGCCCAGTGTCACCAGCAGGGTAACGAACAGCGCTTGGATCAGCCGCCGGACGATGTAGCCGACCATCCGTAGCCGCCCCTCACCTCTTCCGTGGGCGGGCGCACGACGGGGATGCCGGGCCGGCCCCGGCATCCCCACTCCTGTGCGTCGTTGCGACGTTCACCTTCCCGCGGGGTTCAGGACCAGGACCACTCCTCGGGGTAGATCTGCAACAGCGGATCCAGCGGTGTGACCCCCAGCAGGTGACTGTTGATCTCATTCAACTGGAAGTACTGTGTCGGCATCCAGATGACGGGTAGCTGCCTGGCGGCGTAGTCCTCGTACGCTTTGAGCGCTTGCACGTCGTTGCTGGCCTCGGTGTTGTTGATCAGCTGGTCCATCTGAGGGTCGCTGTAGCCGTTGGCGTTGGAGCCCGCCCCGGTCGCCCAGAGCAGGTCACCTGTCGGGTAGTAGTCAGGTGCGTACACCCACCCGCCGCCCCAGAACTCCATGTCCCAATTGCATTGCTGTCCGGCGGCGCAGGGGATCGCCGTCCCGATCACGCTGTTGAAGGTGTTGGTGGAGAGAATGATCTGGATCCCGGCCTTGGCGAAATCGGTCTTGAACTGCGCCATCTCGTTGTCAATCGGTGTCAGTCCACTCGCATACTCGAGGTGGAAGGACGCCTGCGCTCCCCCCGCGACACCGGGACCGCACTGGTTGGCTGCGCTCCCGGGCGAGCTGCACACGCTGATGCCGCCAGGGTTCACCGTCCACCCGTGTGACTGGAGCAGAGAGACAGCCGCGCTCGGACTGAAGGGGAACGGGTTGTTCGCCTCGAGCTGGCTGACGTAGGCCGACGCCGGTTTCACGGGGACGGGTCCGTAGGTGGGGTAGGCGTAGCCGTTGTACGCGCGCTTAATATACGTCTGCTGGTCGATCAGGTCCTGCATCGCCTGGCGGAAGTACAGCTGGTTGAAGATCGGGCCGCTCACCGGATTGGTGAAGTTCTCGGGGAAGTAGGTGATGCCCCAGTTCGCCCACGGCGAGAAGCTGTACCCCAGCGCTGAGATGGTGTCCTTCTGGGGAGCGTCCTGCTGGGGCAGGTAGCCGTAGTCGATGGCGTTGGCGCCGGTCGTGCCACTCCTCAGCTGATTGAATTCGGCGGTGTCCTTGGTGAAAGGGACCTCGTCGAACTCGGTGAGCTTCGCTTTCACCGGACCGGAATACGACGGGTTGGGAACCACCTTCAGCAGGCCGGCGGCGTTGAGTGACTTCAGCTTCCACGGCCCGTCCACCACTTGCCACAACGGGTTGGTGTCGTACGTTCCCAGATTGCTCGCCTCGCTGTCGAGGTACTTGTAAACGGCCGTGGCGCCGGCCGGCGTCCTGTCGAAATCACCGATCGCGCCGGTGGCCGACTGCTTGTCCCAGACGTGTTGAGGCAGGGGTGTGATCTGACTGAGCTCGTTGTACGTGAAGAAATACTGTCCGTACTTCTGGCTGAGATGGAACGTGATCGACGTCGGACTGTTGACAGTGGTGCTGGTGACGTTGTCCGGGTACTCGCCTGGCGAGTACCCCGCCCAGCTCGCCTTGTTGGCCGTGACCAGGTTCTGCCAGAACTCGACGTCACGGGTGGTCACTGGTTGGCCGTCAGACCAGACGTAGTGTTTCATGGTTATCGTCACCGAGGTGCCGTCGGCAGAGTATTGCGGTGCGTTGGCCAGGCTGAGACGGTCATTCAGGTGGACCTGGCCGTTGTCACCGAACCAGTAGAGCGGGCGGTACAACAGGTACTGGAACTGCGTGGAGTTGGCGACGCTGAAGTACTTCAGGGTCATCAGCGGGAGGATGTAGCTGGGGGTCGCGCCGGGCGATTCCGCGTACGTTACCGTCGTCTTGGTCACCGCCGGTCCGCTGTTGCCGGGGGTACTGCCACACGAGGCGGCCAGCACAGTGGCAACCAGTCCGAGGAGCGACGCAGCGCGCCTCCCCCGCCAGGATCCTTTCGAGCTCATCACCCGTCCTCCCCGTTTGGGCTCACGCGCGGATGAAGTTGTCCGCGAGCCGCGCGGCCATACAATAGACAGCGCTGTGGGCGATGAACAGCCCTTTTCAGCGATTTCACCTTCACGGGTGATGGCGCTCAGCGCCCACTGTCCCGCTGCCAATGCGCGCGATCGTTGGTTCCAGGCATCTCTGGGGCCACCGCAGCGGCGCCACCGGCGCCGCGCCACTGCGGGCCTCCTGAAAGGGCGGCTCATACGTCGTCCTTGTCGCCGTCGCCATCCGGCCGGACGACGAATCCGTGTTGGACGCCACCAGCGTCGACAAAGTACCCGACCAGAGTGCGGCTGTCCGACAGGCACTGCACCGAGGTCAGTGTCGCGTTCGGGATGTCAACCGTATGGAAGACGCCGCCCCGCATCCAGTACCCGTGGGTGACGCTGCTGCTGTCCACGTACTGACCAGCGATGACTCCGTGGTTGTTGATGCAGTAGGAGAAGGTCCCCTGCCCAAAGGTCGGTCCCGTGCCCGCCAGGGGATCGGTGATCAACGCACTGAACTTGCCATCGTGGTACAGCAGTCCGTGGTTCACGCCCTGCTTGTCAACCAGGTTCCCAGCGACGACGTTGTGATCGTTGGCGCTGTCCAGGATGGTCCCGTAGCCGGGCTTGGCGCCGGCCCGCGGGTCATCGACGTTGGTGATGCGGCCGTCTTGGACCGTCATCCCGTGCAGGACCCCGTTGGCGTCAAAGTACGTCCCGACGATCAGGCCCCGGTCGTTGTCACCGTCGATGAACGTCCCCTGACCGGCGTTGTGGCCCGCTGCCGGGTCGTCGATGGTGCGAAACCGGCCGTCGCGGAGAACGAAGCCATGGCCGACACCGGCATTGTCGAGATAGAAGCCGGCGATCACCCCGTGCTCGTTGATGCTCAGCGGGTCGGTGCCCTGAAAGGGCCCCGTGCCGGCCCGTGGGTCATCGATGGTGGTGAAGTGGCCATCGCGCTCGAGGAAGCCGTGCCCTCGACTGGCGTCGTCGTAGTAGTTACCGACGATCTCGCCCCGGTCGTTGATCCCGGACGGGACCGTCCCCTGGCCGGGCCCCGTGCCCGCCAGCGGATCGTTGACGGTGCGGTAGCCCTGCTCCGCCGCAGCGGCGGACGCGTGGGTTGACGCAACCATCGACGATGCGCCACTCGCGAGCAGCGCGATGCCGCAGATCAAGGCTGCTGACTGAAGCCTCTGCATTGCCATATCTCCTGCGAAGCGCCGCCCTCCTCAGGCGATCGACCTCAGCAGTCATGGCGCGAGGAAGTTCCTCGCACCGCGAGGCGCCGCCCGGCGCCCAGGCGGCATGGCCTCAGAACCGTCCGCCCGACCCCTCCGCGGGGTCGTACCTGCAGTACGTGCCCGTTCGCAGGGACCGCCGCAGATGCCTGCCCAGGGAGGGGTGCGCCGCGTCGATCCGCGTCATCGCGTCGTGGATGCGCCAGGTCACCGTCTTCCGCGCTCGCTCGCCAGGGTCCAGGCTGCGGCGACCCTGGCCGCCCAAGCCAACTGAGGCGCGCAGTTCGGCGACCAGGAAGTCGCGCTCATCGCGTGTTCGGCTGAGGCGCACGGGGTCGTTTGCCGCCTGTGCATCAGCGACCTCTTCCTCGAGGTCGATCAGGCGGCTCCGATACTGTCGTCGGGCCTCCTCATCCAGGATTGCGCCCGCGTCACCCTCCACGCGCAAGCCCAGCTCTGCCACCACACTGGCCTTGTGGGCGACTCCCCGGGTGGATACCCCGGCGAGATCGATCGCGGCGATATCCGACCCCGGTGTGGCCAGCAGCCGGGCGATGTCGCGCAGGCCTTTGCTGTCCTTGAGCCTGACCACGATGCCTTCGTAGGTCAGCGACCAGAACTCCCCCTCACGCACGAAGGAGTTTGCAAGCTCCGCGTTTCCGATTCGGCTGGCCCCGTTCGGCCCCGGCGGCGATGGCGCGTCGGGCTCGTCGGGATGGAAGCTTGTGAGGCCGACCGGACCAGCCGGCTCATCAGACAGGGCGGCCGACGCGTAGCCCAGCGCGTCCTGCACACCCACGACGAGCCCGGCGGCGAACGCTGAATCCGCCGTGACCCTTCCGACCAGCGATCGCGCAGCCTCCGACAACTCTTGACGGCGCGTCTTATCCTCGGCGCTGAGCGCGAAGCGCATGCGTTCGAACACGGCGTGAGTGGCACCGAGCAGCCGCAACCCGGACGGGCCATCCCCGCGCTCGATCGCAAGAGCCGCCGCGTTTTCCAGCAGATATGCGACCCAAATCGAATCGTGGCCTTGCGCGTGGAGAGCCATGGTGGACTGCAGACCCTCGCGGACCGCACCGAGCGCGGTGACACTGTCGTCCATCGCGATTGCGAGGTCAGCGATCTGGGAGAGGCTCTGCCCGACCGTCCAGTGGTTCTGCAGTCGCCGTGCGATGCCGATCCTCTCCCGGAGCAGCTCAATCGCATGCCGGCGGTCGCCGCGCTTGCCTGTTTGCCAAGCAAGCGCCTCGAGCGCGTACATCTCCCGAGCGGGATCCTGGTTGCTCCGGGCAAGGCACAGCGACTCCTCCGCATACGATTGCATCGCCGCGTAGTCGCCGAGGCAAGCTCCTGCGACGAGGGATTCGGCGAAGGCGACCATCGCCAGCTCGGGCGATGACGTGCTCTCCAGCAGCTTCCGGGCGCGGCCGAGGTACTCCCCGGCGCTGTCACGCTCATCCACGTGATACGACAGCAGACCAGCCATGTAGAGACAGCGGGCGTGGAGAAAGCCCTCCGTCTCTTGGATCGCACGCCGCGCCCAAGTCAATCCCTCGGCGAACGGCCCGCGCACCACGCAGAAGGTCACCAGCCCGGCGCAGAGGCGCGCTGCAAGTGTGGGGGACTCTTCGAACCCCCAGGCCAGTGCCGCACGGACGTTGGCGAGCTCGACGTCGAGCCGTTGCAGCCAGAGAAGGTCAGGTCCGCCGAGAATGTGTTCGTCGGCTGTCTCGGCCATATCAGCAAGCCACTGGAGGTGTTCGATGCGCGTCGCGCGCTCGTCATCAGGCCGGCCGCGAATTTTCTCGGCGGCATACTGCCGAACCGGCTCGAGCAGGCGATAGCGGGTTTCGTCGACTGTGGTGTCGGCGCTGATGAGCGAACACTCGACAAGCGACGCCACAATCTCGAGCGGCGTCACCTCGTCGAGAAGATCGGACAACACAGCGTCGGCGCCGGACATCGGGAACCCTCCGACGAAGACCGACAGCCTGTAGAAAGCGACACGTTGCGCTTCGCTCAACAACTGGTCACTGCGGTCCAAGGCGGCGTACATGGTTCGATGGCCTGGCTGGTGATTGGCGCCGCCCCGGCCGAGCAGGGCCGGGTCATCCAGCCGATTCGCGATGTCTCTTACAGACAGGACGCGAACCCAACCGGCGGCGAGTTCCAGAGCCAGCGGAAGTCCCTCCAGGCGCCTGCAGATGGTGGCGATCTCGGTGACGTTGCTCTCCGAGAGCTGGAAGCTCGAGGTCGTCGATCGAGCGCGGTCACAGAACAGGCGGACTGAGTCGGTCACGGCGATCGCCTCCAGGTCACCCGTACCATCGGCAGGCACGCCCAGACCCGAGCTCCACCACACCTGCTCGCCCGCGACACCCAGGGGTACACGACTGGTCGCAACGACAGTCAGCTCGGCGCAGTTGGTCAGCAGATGTCGACACGCGCTCGCGGCCTCGGCGAGAACGTGCTCACAGTTGTCGAGCACCAGGAGCTGTCTGCCGGTTGCGAGCCTGTCGGCGGCCCGCTCCACCGCGCTCGTTCCCGGGCTCTCCGTCGCGCTGACCGCTTCAGCGATGGTGGCGCCCACCAGCTCGGGAGAATCGGTGCGTGCCAGATCGACCAACCAGCTGCCGCTTGGGAAGTCACCAGCGCTGAGCCGAGCAACCTCCAGTGCCAGCCGGGTCTTGCCGACGCCTCCCGTGCCAACCAGGGTGAGCAAACGCGTCGCGGACACGAGGGCCCGCAACTCGTCGAGCTCGCGCCGGCGCCCCAGGAACGTCGACAGGGCAGCGGGCATGCCGGGAGCGGCCGAAGGCTGCATCCCCATGCGCGGACAATAGGCACGACGTCGAATGCCGTCAACCAGCCTCAACTGTCCTTTACACGCCCCAGGCCAGGTGCTAGCGTCGTCGCAACGACCGTCCGGCGTCAGCGCCGGGACGCTTCCCCAGCTCACGTCGTCGCCGCGTCACCAGGCCGGGTCGCGCAGGGAGATCCAGCAGTGCCGGCTCGGACGTCGATCCCCAGCGTGGTGGTGGCCGGCACCGGCTCTGGAGCGGGCAAGACCACGGTCGCGCTGGGACTCGTGGGCGCCTTCCGCCGTCGCGGTCAGACGGTGCAGACGTTCAAGGTCGGTCCCGACTTCGTTGACTGCGCCTACCTCGCGCATGCCAGCCGCCGCCCCTGCCGCAACCTCGACTCGTGGATGCTCGGGCGCGACGGAGTGGTGCACTCCTTCGCCCACGGGATCGCTGAAGCGGACTGCGCGGTCGTCGAGGGCACCATGGGCATCTTCGACGGTCACGGTGGCGCCGACTCCGCGCAGCCGGCGGCGGTTCGTTTCCCGGGCAGCACCGCCGAGCTGGCCCGGCTGATCGGCTCCCCGGTGGTGCTGGTGGTCGACGTGGCCAACCTGGCGGAGACTGCCGCGGCGGTCGCGCTCGGGGTGAGGGAGCTCGACCCGGACCTCGACGTGATCGGGGTCATCCTCAACAACGTGCCCAGTGACTACCGCCGGCGCGTGGTCGAGGACGCCGTCTGGAACTGGGCGCGGCTGCCCGTCCTCGGTGCGCTGCCCCGCCTGCCCTACACGGAGATCCCGGAGGTGCGCACCGGCCTGCTGCCGCTCTCGCAGAACCCGCACGTCGACGCCGCGCTCGACCAGCTCACCGGCGCTGTGGAGCGCCACTGCGACCTGGCCCTGATCGAGCGGCTGATGACCCGGGCGCTCGCGGTCCACGCCGGCAACCTCCCCCACGCCCGCAGTGCCGCCGGCGGCGGCGTGCGCATCGGCGTGGCATTCGACGACGCCTTCTGCTTCTACTACGCCGAGAACCTCGAGCTGCTGGAGGACGCGGGCGCGCAGGTGGTCACCTTCTCGCCGCTCGAGGACCGGACGTTGCCGCGCGAGCTCGACGCCATCTACATGGGCGGCGGGGTGTCCGAGATGTTCGTGCCCCAGCTCGCGGCGAACCACTCGTTCATCGACTCGCTGCGCCGCGCTCACGCCCGCCGCGTGCCCATCTATGCGGAGTGCGGTGGCCTGCTGTACTGCGCGCGCACGCTGCATGCCAGCGACGGCAGCGTCCACACCATGGCTGGGCTGGTGCCCTTCGACGTCGCTCTCGCGGCCGGCCTGCTGCACACCGGCTACCGCGAGCTGCGCCTGGCCGCTGACAGCATCCTCGGCGACGCGGGCACCACCCTGCGCGGCCACGAGTTCCACTTCGCCCGTTTGCTCGCCGGCGTCCAGGCC
>JALZAH010000123.1 GCA_030948425.1 Actinomycetota bacterium | reverse complement strand
GGTGAGCAGAGGTGCCCGCCCGCAGCCAAACAACAGGCTGTCGGAGGCGGTGTCGGGGCCCCGATCTGGTTGACCGGAGTGACGCTCGGGACTTGCCCGGTCACCTCGCCACCGACGATGGGGGAACGCTGGTGTCGGCCATGACCACAGCGTACCTGTGCCATCCCACAGGACAGATGGGCCTTGTCGACAGGGGATCAGGCCCGGGCCCCGGCTGCCATCCCTTCGGCCACCGAGGCGCCTGCCCGCCGGCCACTGGCGATGCAGGCGGGTATCCCCGCTCCGTGGTAGCTGGCTCCGGCGACGGCGACCGGGGCGCCCAGTCGACCGAGCGTGGCCTCGATCGCCGCCACCCGGTCGAGGTGGCCGACCTGGTACTGGGGGAACGAGTTGGGCCAGCGGGTCACCCGCACGGAGCGCATGGTCGCCCGCACGCCGAGGGCGTCGTCGACCTCGGCGCTCAGGCGCTCGACGAGCTCGTCGTCTCCCATGGATTCGGACCGACGGTCACCGGCACGGCCGGCGGAGAGACGCAACAGGGTGGTGCCCGGTGTCGCCCAGTGCGGCCACTTGGTGGACGCGAACGAGCATGCCGTCATCAGCCGGCCGGTGCTTCGGGGCACCAGGAAGCCGCTGATCCCCGGCGGCGGGGTCAGCTCGGTGGCGTCGTAGCTGACCAGGACGAGAGCAACCGAAGCGGTGGGGATCCCCGTCAGCTCACCGGGGCCCAGCTCACCGAGGATGGCAGCGGCGCAGTCCGCGGCCACCGCTAGTACCACCCCGTCGAAAGGGCCCACCTCGGCGTCGACGGCCAGCCGGCCACCGTCGGTCACCACCAAGGTGTCGACGGCGACCGGTCGCAAGGTCACGCCTCGTTGCTCGAGTCGTTCGACCAGACGGGCGACCAGCCGGGCGGCGCCGTCCCGGGGAGTGAGGAACATCGGTTCCGATTCCGGGGCCGGTGTGTCTCGCAGGGCGCTCATCATCGACCGGGACCGGCCGGTGGCGGCGGCGAACAGCTGAGGGGTGGTCGCTTGGGCACTCAGCTCCTCGGTGCGCCCGGCGTGGATCCCCCCGACCAGGGGGTCGACGAGCCGGGATGCCACCTGGGTGCCGAAGCGGCCGGCGACCAGATCGAACACCGACCGGTCCTCGTCGCCGCGCCGGGCGGGCAGGACCCGGTCCAGGGCGGCTCGGGCCACACCGGCTCGGCTGAGGATCGACGAACGGCGGATGCCTCGCATGTCCCGGGGGACGCCGAGGACCAACCCGGGGGGCATGGCCACCAGACCAGTGTCGGTCCAGAGCATGGCCGCCCCTGTGGTCGGCGCCACCAGCTCGTCGCTCAGACCCAGCTCGGCGCACAGCTCGACGGCGTCGGGGACCCGGGTGAGGAAGGCGTCAGGTCCCAGGTCCACCGCCCGGCCCTCGAAGGTCCCGGTCCGCAGCTTGCCGCCGGGCGACTCGGGGTCATAGACGGTGACGCTGCCATGGCCACTCAGCTCCCACGCAGCAGCCAGGCCACTGATGCCGGCACCGACGACGGCGTAACGCCTCACGTGCTCACCGATGCCCATCTCAATGCGAAGGGCGCCTGGCGGGCACCGTGAGGTAGGAGTCGGCCTCGCGGCCGGGGATGCCGGCGACAAACCAGATTGGCCGGCGAACCGCTCGGCCTGCACCGCGCAACGGCCGGCTCATATGTTGCTGCTCGGGTCCCGGGTCCCGGTCTCGATGGCGGAGAAGGAGGGCTGCACCACATCGGTCAGTGTGGCCAGGCCGCGCTGGCTCAGACCTCGGGCTAGGCGTGATTGACGAATGAGCTCGGCCGCTGCTCGGGTGTATCCGCCAACTCGGCATAGACGAAAGGCCGCGCCGGCGGTGTCGGAAACCTCGTGGCGACCATGACCCACAGCATACTTGTGCCATCAAAGGGACGATCCGGTTGTTAACGCAGTCGAGCGATGATGTGACCGGGGCCGCCCGCAAGCACGGTGTTGAAGACTCCGACATCGAACACGCCGTGCGCAACGCCATCCGAGTGCTCAATCCCGTAGCCATCCACGCGATGGTTCTGCGCCATACGTTGTACGACCGCCTACGACCGATTACCTGAGGTGAGGATCATGCCCCGTACCCAAGGAAGCTTCAACGAGCCGCCGACGACACCGAACGGTGGCTCGATTCCCTCGATCCAGCTGCTATAGCTTCGCCAGAAGTTGACGCTACCTACTTGCGGCGCTTGGGTTGCGCCGTGCGCGCCGCCGCTACCAGCCAGGTTGAGCTCGCCGATGCGGTCGCCGCTGCCCGCCATCACGGACACACCTGGACCCAGATCGCCACCCTGCTCGGGACAAGCCGCCAGGCCGCCCAGGAGCGCTACGGCAAGCCGGTGTCACGGCCGTAGGGCGGTGGTGAGCAGCCTCGGAGCCGTCGCCGTCTCCGCATCGACCTGATGCCAGTGCAGGGTGGCGTGCAGCGATCTGGTCTTATATCTTCGACTGGGCGCAGCCAGTCAGCGCCTCTCTACCGCCCCCCGCTACCGAAGATCAGTTCGACGTGGCGGTCGTCCATCCGTGGGCCAGGTCAACCAGGCGGGTCAGCTGGTCCGGGTCGGTCTCGGGGAGCACACCATGGCCCAGGTTGAAGATGTAACCGGGGCCGCTCGCCGTCCCCGCGGCCAGGACCCCAGTAGCCATGTCCTTGAGGTCGGGCCACGGGGCCAACAGCGCTGTGGGGTCGAGGTTTCCCTGCAGAGCCTGATGGGCCTGGACCCGGGTGCGGGCCCGGGCAAGCGGCACCCGCCAGTCGACGCCGAGGACCTCGACGTCGAGGGCTGCCATCTGGTCGAGGATCTCCCCGGTGCCTACGCCGAAGTGCAGGCGGGGCACGCCCAGGTCGGCGATGGCGTCGAAGACCCGGGCGGAGGCCGGCGCCACGTAGCGACGGTAGTCGTCGGGGGACAGGTTGCCGACCCAGCTGTCGAAGAGCTGCACGGCTCCGGCCCCCGCTTCCACCTGGGCCCGCAGGGCGGTGGCGGTGATTGCCGCCAGGCGGTCCACCAGACGCTGCCACAGCTGCGGGTCGCCGTACATCAGTGACTTGGTCTTGACGAACGTGCGCGACGGGCCGCCCTCGACCAGGTAGCTGGCCAGGGTGAACGGCGCCCCGGCGAAACCGATGACAGGGATGTCGAGCTCACCGGCGAGGATCCGCACGGTCTCCGACACCCACGGCAGGTCGACGTCGGGTTCGAGGTCGCGCAGGCGGCTGAGGTCCCTCTCGGTGGTGAACGGCTCCTCGACCACCGGCCCCACGCCGGGGACGATGTCGACGCCGAAGCCGATGGCGGCCACCGGGACCACGATGTCGGAGTACAGGATGGCGGCATCGACGCCGTAGCGTCGCACCGGTTGCAGGGTGATCTCGGCGGCCAGGTCAGGCTGGCGGATGACGTCGAGGATGCTGCCCGAGCGGCGCAGAGCCCGGTACTCGGGCAGGGACCGGCCGGCCTGGCGCATGAACCACACCGGTACGTGGTCACCGGCCTGGCCCCGACAGGCCCGCAGGAATGCCGAGGTCGTCGTCATCGGCTCGGCCACGGCCCCAACGTACCCGTGACGCCGACGATCGCACCCCACCGGGTGACACCGCCGTCCGGTAGCTTGCACGGCGTGCGTGGCGTGCTGTTGGAGGTGCCGGCGGACCTTCTCGTCGAGCGGGCCCGCCAGGGTGTCGACGTGTTCGACGAGATGTGGGACGGAGAGCTGCACATGGCGCCGCCGCCGAGCGAGGAGCACCAGCGGATCGGCGGCGATCTGTTCATCGCCCTTCACGGCCCGGCGGTGGCCGAGGGGTGGCTTGTTCGCTACGAGACGGGCCTGTTCGATCCCGAGGCACCTGACGATTCGAACTACCGGATGCCAGACCTCGTGGTCTTCGCCGCCAGTCGTCGAAGCGATCGCGGCGTGGAAGGTGGCGCTGTGTTGGTGGTGGAGATCCGCTCACCGGGCGATGAGAGCATGGAGAAGCTCGCCTTCTACCGCCG
>JALZAH010000112.1 GCA_030948425.1 Actinomycetota bacterium | reverse complement strand
GGGGTGGGAGGCCCGGTGGACCTCAGGGAAGCAGCTCGTAGGCAGGAAGGGTGAGGAAGGTCGGGAAGTCGTCGGCCAGGGCCACCATCTCGAAGACCGAGCGGGCTTTGGCCACCAGGTCACCGTCATAGCCACCCTCGGTCAGGGCCTCGACCTCGGCGTCGAGGCCGGCCCGTATCGACTCGACGGTGACCGGCGTGCCGTCGGCCAAGGCACGGTGGTGGTGGACCCACTGCCACACCTGGGCCCGGCTGATCTCGGCGGTGGCGGCGTCCTCCATCAGGTCGTCGATGGCCGCCGCCCCGGTGCCCGACAGCCAGGCGGTCAGGTAGCGCAGACCGACGGAGATGTTGGTGTGCAGCCCGGCGGCGGTGATGCCGTCAGGCGGACAGGACACCTCGAGGAGCCGGGCCGGACCCACGTTGACCTCGTCCCGCTGACGATCGAGCTGGTTGGGAGTGTCGCCCAACACGGCGTCGAACTCGGCGCTTGCGGTGGCCACCAGGTCGGGGTGGGCCACCCAGGTGCCGTCGAAGCCGTCACCGGCCTCGCGCTTCTTGTCCTCGGTGACCTTGGCCAGGGCGGACTCGGTGACGTCGGGTTTGCGCCGGTTGGGGATGAAGGCGGCCATGCCCCCGATGGCATGGGCGCCCCGGCGGTGACAGGTCTTGACCAGCAGCTCGCTGTAGGCCCGCATGAACGGCGAGGTCATGGTGACCAGCGACCGGTCGGGCAGCACGAACGCCGGGTCGGCGGCGAAGCGCTTGGCCACCGAGAAGATGTAGTCCCACCGGCCGGCGTTCAGGCCGGTGATGTGGTCGCGCAGCTCATAGAGGATCTCGTCCATCTCGAAAGCGGCGGTGATGGTCTCGATGAGCACAGTGGCCCGGATCGATCCGTGCTCTATGCCCAGCTCCTCTTCGGCTGCGCTCATCACGTCGTTCCACAGTCGAGCCTCCAGGTGGCTCTCCAGCTTGGGAAGGTAGTAGTAGGGGCCGAAGCCGCGCTCGAGTGACTCCCGGCCGTTGTGGAACACGTACAGGCCGAAGTCGAACAGGCTGGCCGAGACGGCCTCGCCGTCGACGGTCATGTGGCGCTCGGGGAGGTGCCAGCCGCGGGGGCGCACCACCAGGGTGGCCGGCTCTTGGCCGAGGCGGTACTCCTTCTCCCCGCCGGTGATGGCGATCGTGCCCCGAACGGCGTCCATCAGGTTGGCCTGACCGGCGACCACGTTGTCCCACGTCGGGGAGTTGGAGTCCTCGAGGTCGGCCATGAACACCTTGGCGCCGGAGTTGAGGGCGTTGATCATCATCTTGCGCTCCACCGGCCCGGTGATCTCCACCCGGCGGTCGGCCAAGGCCTTGGGCGCCTCGGGGATCTGCCACTCGAGGGTGCGGATCTCTGCGGTGTCGTCCAGGAAGTCGGGACGCTCACCTCCGTCGAAGCGGGTCTGGCGCTCGGCCCGGGCGGCCAGCAACTCGGCCCGGCGGGGGCCGAAGCGCCGGTGCAGACCGGCCACGAAGGCCACCGCCTCGGGGATCAGGACCACGTCGGCATCGGGGTGACGGGTGGTGATCGTCACGTTGTCGTTGGTGGTGCTCACACGGACCTCCACGAGCAGGAGCCCAGACGTCGGATGGAAGTCATTATGGAGAACAGTTGGAGATCTTGTCGAGATAAAGTTCTAAATGCTTGCGTCTAACGCAAAGAAATGAGAAAGTTATCGGCATGGCGGATCCATCGTCTCTCGATTTTCGTGTCTTCGGCCAGCGTCTCCGGCATCTCCGCCGGGAGCGGGCCCTGACCCTCGATGCTCTGGGAGCGAAGGTGGGCCGGCCGGCGTCGTATCTGTCCCAGGTGGAGAACGGGCACCGCGAGCCGCGACTGTCGACCATCCAGGAGCTGGCCGGCGCCCTCGGGTGCGATCCCAGGGACCTTCTTGACTCCACGCCGCCCAACCGGCGGGCCGAGCTCGAGGTAGCCCTGGCCGACGCCCAGGAGGATCTCCGCTACCAGGCGCTCCGCCTGCCCTACGTCCGTCCTACGGCCCGCCTCGATGATGCCGTCCTCGAGCACCTGGTCGGGCTGTTCGAGCGAGTCAAGCAGCTCGAGGACCGTCCGCCGCCGGTTCACGACGCCCCCGGCGGGGCCAGGCAGGCCAACTCGGCCATGCGCGAGGAGATGCGCCAACGGGACAACTACTTCTCCGAGATCGAGAAGCTCACCGGTTCCGCCCTCGAAGCCGTCGGCTACCAGGGGCCGGGTACCGTCTCGGAGCGCAACCTGACTGATCTCGCCGCCTGGTTCGGCTTCACCCTGGCCCGCGTCCAGGACCTGCCCCCGTCGGCCCGCAGCATCAGCGACACCCGCAACCGGATCATCTACGTGCCGCAGCGCAACAACGCCACAACCCGCACCGCCCGCTCGGTGATCGCCCAGACGCTGGGACACTTCGCCCTCGGCCACCACGACCCGATCGACTTCGGCGGCTACGTCCGTCAGCGGGTGGAGGCCAACTACTTCGCCGGCGCACTCCTCGCCCCCGAGAAAGCGGTCGTGTCGGTGCTGGGTGACGCCAAGGAGCGTGGCGACATCTCCGTGGAGGACCTCAACGAGGTGTTCTACATCTCCTACGAGATGGCGGCTCACCGCCTGACCAACCTGATCACCCGGCACTTCGACATTCCCATCCACTTTCAACGCTCGGATCCCGAAGGAGTGCTGTGGAAGGCCTACGAGAACGACGGGGTTCTGCTTCCGGGCGACGCCGACGGGACCATCGAGGGCCAGCGGGTGTGTCGGTGGTGGAGTGCCCGCCAGGCGTTCGAATCCGAGGACTCCTACTCCTTGCACTACCAGTACACCCAGACGGCGGCCGGCACCTACTGGTGCGTGACCCACATTGAGGTCGAAGGAGGTCGGGGTGACGCCATCACCGTCGGCACCACCGAGGAGCACGCCCGGTGGTTCCGGGGCTCGGATACCACCCGGCGAGCCACGTCGCGCTGTCCCGATCCCACCTGCTGTCGCCAGCCGCCGGTCGACGCCGTCCGACGCTGGGAGGGGGTGGCCTGGCCTTCGGCTCGTGACCACAGCCACTTCGTGTCCGGTCTCCCCACCGATACGGTGGCGTTCAGCCCCTTCCCGGGGGTGGACATGACCGACGTCTACACATTCCTCGACCGCCACCCGGGACCGGGCCGGTCACCGCGACGGGCTTGACCCGACGTCGCCGGCGGTTCCTGGGCTACGTTGTGGCCCCCCCCCGACGGAGGCGTGGACAGGAAGCGAGACGGCGTGCGTGACAGCACGGCACCCAAGGCCGCTCTGCAAAAGGACGCCGCCACGTTGACCAACCTGGCCGGCTCCGCTCCCCAACAGCTGAAGAAGGCGCTCAACGACCTCGCTACGTTCCTGACCGACGCTGAGTCCCTGGCCGGCGGCGGCACCCCTGACAGTGCCGCCGTGCAGAAGATCACCGGCGAGGAGAAGACGGTCCAGGGCGACTCGCAGACCCTGGAGAACTACGTCTCCAAGAACTGCAAGATCACCGCCAAGTAATCCCGAAGGGGCTACGAGAGCCTCAGGCCGTGGAGTCGGGTCCTCCGGCGATCCGGCACTCCCGGCAGGTGCCCTGCAGGGCGAAGTGACGGGGATCGATCACGAAGCCGTAGTCGCCGTCGATCCGCGTCGCCAGGTCTTCGAAGACGGTGTCGGGCACGTCGATGATGGACCCGCAGGTCTGGCAGACCAGGTGTTGGTGGGCGTTGGTGGTCTGGTGGTAGGTCGACGGGCCGTGACCAAGGTGCTGGTGGGTGACCACGCCCAGCTCCTCGAGACTAGCGAGGGTCCGATAGACCGTGGACTCGGCCACGTCGGGAACCCGCCGGCGGACCCGCTGGAGGATCTCCTCGGCGTTGAGGTGCTCGTCGCCGGCGGCCAGGAGCACGTCGATGGTGGACCGGCGGGTGGCCGTGGCCCGGCCCCCGCTGGCCCGTAGCAGGCGCAGGATGGCGTCGGTGCCCGATACCCCATCGCTCACGGTCACGGCCACAGCCTACGAGGCGCCGCCCCGGGGTGTCTCGGTCAGGGACCGCTCGAGGAGCTGGGCCACGTCGAGGACCCGGACCGATTCGTCGGCGGTGCCCTCGGACTGGCGGGTCTTGGTGGCGTCGTCGAGCATGATCATGCAGTACGGGCAGGCCGTGGCGATGACGTCCGCTCCTGTGCCGAGGGCCTCGTCGGTGCGGTTGAGGTTTACCCGGGTGCCGATGTTCTCCTCCAGCCACATGCGCGCTCCGCCGGCGCCGCAGCAGAAGCCGGTGCGCTTGTGGCGATGCATCTCGACGGTCTCCACCCCAGGGAGGGTGGCCAGGACACCGCGGGGCTCGTCGTAGACCTCGTTGTGGCGGCCGAGGTAGCACGGGTCGTGGTAGGTGACCTTCGACTCCACCCGTTCGGCGGGCAGGAGCTGGTGGTCGGCCAGCAGCGCTTCGAGCAGCTGGGTGTGGTGAAGGACCTCGAAGTCGCCGCCCAGAGCCGGGTACTCCCGGGAGATGGAGTTGAAGCAGTGCGGGCACGAGGCGATGATCTTGCGGGCCCCGACGGACCTGAGCGTGTTGATGTTCTCCTCGGCCTGGGTCTGGTAGAGGTACTCGTTTCCGAGACGGCGGGCCGGATCGCCGGTACAGGACTCCTTGGGTCCGAGCACTGCGAACGACAGCCCGGCGGTGTGCAGC
>JALZAH010000108.1 GCA_030948425.1 Actinomycetota bacterium | reverse complement strand
TCGGCCAGCATCTTGTCGCGGGTCGCGGCGCGCTCGTCGTAGGTCAAGCCACAGTCGGCGTCGTCGGAGAGCTCCAGGCCCATCCCGAGCTCGTCGGCCAGGATCTCCGCCACCTCGACGCTGGTGGGGTAGACGCCCGACGTGAGATTGAACGCTCGGCCGACGGCGCCCTCGTGGTCGGCCAGGTGAAGGGCGGCCCCGATCAGGTCGTCGATGTGCAGGAGCCGCTGCTCCACCGGCTCACGAGCGACGGCCACCCGGTCGAGACCGGCCCGACGCTCGATGGCCACGTCGAGCGCGGCGCTGGCCACCAACTTGACCGCCCCCGGGCCGTATACCGACACCGGGCGCAGGACCACGGCCGCCAGTCCGCTGTCGGCTGCCGCCCACACCTTCTCCTCGGCACCCCACTTGGCCTTGCCGTAGCCCCGGCTGGGGTGGACCTCGACGTCTTCGCGCACCGGCAGAGGCAACTGCTCCTCCTCGCCGTACACCGACGTGCTGCTCATGTGCACGAAGCGTTCGACCCCTGCCGAGGCCGCGGCCGACACCAGCCGGCCGGTACCGACGACATTGGTCCGCTGCATCTCCTCGTCGTCGGACCGCGAGCTCGAGGCGCCGGCCAGATGGAACACGTGGGTCGTCGCCGCGAGGAGGGGGCTGAGGTCGTCGTCGGCCAGATCCGCCGGCACGTAGTCGATCGAGCTGTCGAGGCTGTCGGGACGGGGCCGCCGGCCGCTGGCCCGCACCTCCCACCCGGCGCTCATGAGGGCGGTCAGGAGGTGGGAGCCGACATATCCGGTGGCACCCGTGACGAGGGCGGAACGTTGCACCATGGTCGTACTCTCGCGCTGTTCGCTCGCAGGCGTCGCCCACGTACGATGCGGTGTGCCGATCCGTCGCTTCGCCGACTTGCTGGCCGTCGATTCGACCCTCGACGGCGTGCTCCCCAACCAGCATCTGGAGCAGGCGATCGAGTCCGGCGTGATCACCACGTCCGACGGTACCGAGATCCCCGCTGCCAACGTGCAACCGGCCAGCCTCGACCTGCGCCTCGGCCCCGTGGCCTACCGGCTCCGCTGCAGCTTCCTTCCCGACCGCCACCCCGTAGAGGCCCGGCTGGAGGGATTGGTGATGGGTGAGATCGACCTCACCCGCGACGACGTCGTCCTCGATAAGAAGCGGCCCTACTTGATTCCGTTGAAGGAGGGTTTGAAGCTCTCCCCGCAGCTACGAGGCCGGGCGAATCCGAAAAGCTCGACGGGACGAGCGGATGTATTTACCCGCGTGATCTGCGACCGGAGCCACCGCTTCGACGAGATCCCGCCTGGCTACACTGGCCGCCTCTTTCTCGAGGTTGTGCCTCTATCCTTCGCCATCAGAGTTCGCGAGGATCTGAGCCTCAATCAGCTTCGACTCTCGGTCGGCCGGGCCCAACTCACCCAGAAGGAGCTGGTAGAGGCTCATCGTCGCGATTCATTGCTCATCCGGCGCGAGAGGGCAGTGGCCGAGAATGAACTTGCCGTTTCCGATGGCTTGTTTCTCGGACTGAACCTGAAGGGCGACCAGGCACATCGCGTCGGGTACCGGGCGAAGCCGAATGCCCCGCTTCTGGACCTGACGAAGGTAGGCGCTGCTGACCCAACGCAGTATTGGGACCACGTCCAAAACGAAACCGGGAACCGGGTCGTTCTGCAGCCGAGAGAATTTTACCTTCTAATGTCCGACGAAGCGGTGCGCATCCCGCCTTCCCTGGCTGCGGAAATGACCGCCTACGACCCCACAAGCGGCGAGCTGCGGACCCACTACGCCGGATTCTTCGATCCCGGGTTCGGCTACAACGACCAGGAAACATTGGAGGGCTCGACAGCGGCCCTCGAGGTGCGCGCCCACGACGTTCCTTTCATGATCGAGCACGGCCAGCCGGTGTGCAAGCTCACCTTCGAGCGAATGCTCGAACCAGCGACACAGATGTACGGCAAGCAGATCAGCTCCAACTACCAACGTCAGCG
>JALZAH010000106.1 GCA_030948425.1 Actinomycetota bacterium | reverse complement strand
CCCCGGTGGGATCACCGGCATCGCCATCGGCGACGTCATGGGCCACGACATGGCCGCTGCGGCGAGCATGGGCCAGCTGCGAAGTGTCTTTCGCTCCTACGCGTTCGAGGGTGCCGACCCCGCCGATGTGCTCGACCGGGCTGACCGCCTGGTGCAGAAGTTCGGGATGGCCCAGCTGGCCACGGCCTTCTGTGCGCAGCTGACCCGGGTCGACCAGGAGACCTGGGAGTTGCGCTATGCCAACGCCGGTCACCCACCCCCGATCGCCCGCCTACCTGACGGCACCACCGCGTTCATCGACGGCGCCCGCAGCACCCTGATCGGCGCCGCCCAGGAGGCACGACGGCCCCACGCCTTCCTGACGCTGCCGGTGGGGAGCACCCTGTTCCTCTACACCGACGGCCTCATCGAGCGCCGGGACCGTACCCTCGACGACGGCCTCAGCCAGCTGGCCGAGCTCGTGCGGGTCACCACAGGACCCCCCGAAGCGCTGGTTGACAGCATCACCACGGAGATGGCCGACCAAGATCGCACCGATGACGTCGCCCTCATGGCCATCGTCCTGCACTAACGTGACACCCGTGACCCGGAGGCGGCCGGGTGATCCTCCCGTGATGCCCCCCATGGCAGAACATCTCGACGCGTTCACCCACGGGCGCAGCGAGGCATGGGTCAACGTGACCGTCTCGGCCGACCGGTTCCAGCGTCGAGGTCGGCGACGACAACTCCCGCCACCCCCATCAGGTGGTCCGGGACCACGACGCCCTGGACGGGAGGGGCATGACGATCATCGCCGTCCTGGCCGCCGCCTGGGGCGTCACCGACGACCCCTTCGGGAAGGTGGTGTTGTTCGAGGTGGCGGCAGGTTCGCCCTGAGCGCCGGCCGACGTCCCCCCGCCTCCGCAGCCGTCGGCCGGGGGTCGTGGATTCGCCGTGGCCAGGGCCCGCAGGCGGCGTTGGTGGCCGGCCTCGCCGGACTCGCCTCAGTGGCCTGCGGTGCAACGGCGCTCTCGCCGGTCGCCCACCCGCCGGCGCCCACCACGGCGTCGAGGACAGCGACGACAACCGTTGACCCGGCCCCTGCGGCTCCCGCTGACACCACCGCCATCGGGGTGATGGTGCCGGGGGCCAACGCCCATGCCCCCTTCGACACCCCCCGCACGCTGCGAGGCCCCGCCGGGTCGTCCGTCGAGGTGTGGGCCCGGGTGAGCGGCGCCCGCTTCGAGACCTTGACCCCTACTGGCGATCTGCTGGTCAGCGCCTCGGCGGAAGGCAAGATCCTCCGGTTGCACCCCGGCATCCGCCCGAGCGATCCGCCGAGGATCTCCACCGTTCTGTCGGGGCTGAGCTCTCCGCAGGGTTTGGCCTTCGACCACGTCGAGGGGACCACCATCCTCTACGTCGTCGAGGCTGACCGCGTCGAGCGCTATCGCTGGACGGGCACGGGCGTGGGGGCGGCGAAGGTGATCGCCACCCTCCCCGGCCCGGCATCGTCGCCGTCGTACGACCATCCGCTGAAGAACGTGGTGGTCGGCCCCGACCACACCGTCTACGTCGATGTCGCCAGCTCCGCCGACGTCGCCCCCGCAGATCGCACGGCGTCGCCGCCGCGTGCGGTGATCGACTCGTTCCCCCCCGACGGTGGTGGCGGTACGCTCGTCGCCCAGGGCGTCCGCAACGGCGACGGTCTGGCCTTTGCCCCGGACGGCAAGCTGTGGACGGCGGTCAACGAGCGTGACGACATCGCCGAGCCGAACGGCCGGGTCGACCAGAGCTATGTCAATGACCACCCGCCCGACGAGTTAGCCGTCGTGGGAGGGGCTCGGGACCTGGGTTGGCCCTACTGCAATCCGGTGCAGGGCCCGGGCCCCGATCCCTATGGATCCATGGCGTTGCAGCCCGACGCTCAGACCAATCGCGACGGCCGGGCTCTCGACTGCTCGACCCTGTCGCCGATCGAGCGTGGCATCCCCGCCCACAGTGCGCCACTCGGTCTCACGTTCCTGGAGGGCAGCGGCGTCCCCCGCCCGTGGCGCGACGGAGCGGTCATCGGCGCCCACGGTTCGAATGACCACGTCCCCCCCAAACCCGGTGCCGTCCTGTGGGCCCCCTGGCGGGGCTCCACCCTCGGCCCCACCCAGGGCCTGCTGGAAGGTTTCTTGTCGCCGGGCCGTGACCGCTGGGGCAAACCGGTCGACGCTGTCGCCGGTGCCGACGGGGCGTTGTACATCAGTGACGACAAGGCCGGCGCCATCTATCGCATGGTCCTCCCCTCCGCCGGATGACCGGCCGTCCACCCGATCCACGGCCGGGGCCCCCGTCGGTTCAGCGGCGCCGACTGGGCCAATCGGCCAGGGTGTCGAGGAATGAGGTACGGATCTTGTCGATCCGCTTGGGAAGGTCCTCATGGGTCCAGTCATCGACGGGGACGGGGGGAAGGACGGCCACCTCGACGTGGCCCGAGCCCATCATCTTCGACGAGGAATCGCCCAGCACCTCGGCGTTGCGAATCACGATGGGCACGATCGGCAGACCGGTGGCCATGGCCACACGGAACGCTCCCTTCTTGAACGATCCCAGGCTGCCGTCCTCCGAGCGGGTGCCCTCGGGGGCGACAAGGACGGAGAGCCCCTTACGGGCCAGCTCCTCAATGGGACGGAGCTGCTCACTCGCCGGCGTCCGCCCGGATCGGTCGACGAAGCAGATGTCCATGAACCGTCCGAACGTCCCCATGAGCGGGTCCTTCTCCAGCTCCTTCTTGGCGATGGCGGTGAAGCTGGTCCGCACCAGCGAGGCGGTGATCATCGAGTCCCAGTTGTTCTTGTGGTTCCACACGAACACGGCCGGACGGGGCTTACGCAGGTGCTGGCGCCCGGTGACCACATCGACGCTGACACCCCCGGAGCCCAGATACCAGTCCAGCCACACCGGCAGGGCCGCATCAAAACCGGCTCGCTTGTGACGCCGCAGCACCGCGACCGTGGCACCGGCGGCCGTCGCCGAGGGGATGGCAGCCAGGGCCACTCCCATGCGTGCGGCCCGCAGCGTCTGGCTGGGTGTTAGAACCGGGATCGGGCCGATGGATGGCACGGGCAATGTCCTCCTCTGGCGGCTCCCCGAAACCCGACAGGGCGGGCGAACCAAGCCGGACTTCGATGCTACCGGTCCGGGAGTCGGGGTCCCCGGGCGCCGAAGACCCATTTTCGCCGGCCGCCGGCGAGGCCGGCCAGTCGTCACGGAACACGCCCTGTACTGCGATGGTGGCGGCCATGTGCAAGCGCACGAACTCAGAAGATTCTCAGCCCACGTTGTCTCGATCCACAGGTGGAGACGGTCCACTGGGGACATGCCCTTCCTACCCACCATCCTCGCTCTTGTCCTGATCTCTGCAGTCGCCGTGGCCAGCGGAGGTCTCTTTCTTGCCGTCCTCTCGGGCCTCAACCGCCTCGAGACCGCTGCGGTCGGTCCCACCGCCGGGCGCTCGCCGGCGGCACCGAGGGCCCGGCGCGCTGACGCCCCGGGCGACTCGTCCCGGGTGGTGCGGCGCTGACGTCACGTTCGTGCGGGCCGGGAATCGGTCTCAGCGAGTGCGGGCGGTCCGGGAGCGGACAGCGCAGGCGTCGAGCAGCAGCCCGGCGGCCAGGACGGCGCCGGCGCCCTCCCCGGCCCGCATGCGTAGATCCAGCAACGCTTCAAGGCCCAAGCGGGCCAGCACGGCGGGATGGGCCAGCTCCCGGCTGCGTTGCCCGGCGATCAGGTGGGAGACGACCCCGGGCTCGACGAGAGCGGCGACCAGGGCCGCCACCGACGTGGCCAGGCCGTCGAGGACGACGACGGCACCTTCCTCCGCGGCGCCGAGGGTGACCCCCGCCAGGACGGCGAACTCCGGTCCGCCCAGTGCTGCGACGGCGGCGAGGGGGGCGTCGACGAACGTCCGGCGACGGGCCTGAGCCCGGCGCAGGGCGGCGTCGACCACGGCCCGCCGCCGTTCCAGCATCGCCGTGTCCGACCCCGCTCCCAGTCCGACGGTGTCGGCGGAACCGAGGTCGAGGAGGGCTGCGGTGAGGGCGGCGGCGACGACCGTGTTGGCCACCCCGACCTCGCCCAGGACGACCAGTCCGAACGTGTCGGCGGCAGCGGCGCCCCGGTGACGGCCGAGCTCGACCAGTTCGGCGGCGCGCCCCTCGTCGAGGGCATCGGCATCACGGAGGTTGCCAACGGATGCGCCGGCGTCGATGACGTCGACGGCCAGACCGGCGGCGGCGGCCGCCACCACCCCCAGGGCCTCACCGGCCCGGGCCGCGGCCAGGACCTCGTCGGTGACCGACGGGGCGAAAGCGCTCACCCCGAGCTCCGCTACCGGGTGTCGGCCGGCAACGAGGACCAGGGTGCCACCGGCGGGGACGCCTCGACCGAGGGCCATGATCCGGTCGACGGCGCGGTCGAGGACTCCGAGGGAACCAAGGGGGGTCAGCAGGTCGTCGGCGTGGTCCCGGGCGGCGACGACGTCGGGCGGCCGAGGGGCTCGCAACTTCGACACCGGGGGGCGGGGCGTCGAGGGCTGCGAC
Organism: Actinomycetota bacterium; assembly: GCA_030948425.1. Lineage (GTDB taxonomy): Bacteria > Actinomycetota > Acidimicrobiia > Acidimicrobiales > Palsa-688 > JALZAH01. The sequence continues at coordinate 704 of JALZAH010000106.1, read as the reverse complement.
CCGGACCCCGTGGCCACATTCGGGCGGGGCCATCGGTTCCGGATCACCACCTCGCTCAACGGTTGGCGCTTCGACCAGCCGGCTCGCTGGAGCCCCGGCTCGGGTGGGCGCTCATCGGGCCAGCCCAGGCACAACCATCCGAGGGGCACCACCTCGGCGGGTAGGCCCAGCAGGGCGACCAGCTCGGCGGGGTCGAAGAGGGTGACCCACCCCACACCCAGCCCTTCGGCCCGGGCGGCCAACCACAGGTTCTCGATGGCGCACGCACACGACCACAGGTCGGCGTCGGGGAAGGTGGCCCGACCAAGCACACCGGCGGCCGGGGTCCGCCGGTCGCAGCACACGACGACTCCGAGCGGTGCTTCGCGGATGCCTTCGAGCTGGAGGTCGAGCAGGTGGCGTGCGGCCTCGGCATCGAGCTGGGCGGCCTGGGCCAGGCGGTGACGGTCGGCCATCCAGGCCGCCCGTTCTCGGACCTGTTCGTCGCTGACGATCACAAACCGCCACGGTTGGGACTGCCCGACGCTGGGGGCCTGGTGGGCGGCGGTCAGGACTCGCTCGACGGTGGCGTCGTCGACGGGGTCGGGACGGTAACGACGAATGTCGCGGCGGGCGGCGATGATCTCGTAGAGGGCCCGGCGGCTGGCCTCGGGCAGGCGCCACCCCTCCGGCGCCGCCGACCGTTCGGCGGCGGAGGTCGTGTC